>DASSTY010000427.1:0-13826 GCA_035707585.1 Gemmatimonadales bacterium | reverse complement strand
GCGCCCCGATGAAGCGCGCCGCCGAACTGGCGGTGGACGAAATCAACCAGGCGGGCGGCATCAACGGGCGGCAGATCCAGCTGATCGAACGCGATGACCACGGCACCACCGACTCGACAGTTGCGGTGGCCACGGCACTGTACAATTCGGGAGTGAGCGCGGTGATCGGCCACGTGTATTCCGGCACCACGCTCACCGCCTCGGCCATCTACAACGGCGGCACCAACCCGGTCGTCGCAATCAGCCCGTCCACCAGTTCCCCCGACCTCTCCGGCATCGGCCCCTACACCTTCCGGGTTTGTCCCAGCGATCTGGCCCATGGCGCGGCACTCGCCAACTGGGTCTACGGCGGCCTCGGATTGCGCCGCGGCACGGTGCTGTTCCTCAACGACGAATACGGACGCGGCGTGCGCCAGACGTTCGTCACCCAATACACCCGGCTCGGCGGCACCATCATCAACGCGGTGCCGTATCTGGGTGATCAGCCGTTTGTCGGGCCGTATCTCGACCGGGTGGCTCAGAAGGGACAAGCGCAGTTTCTGCTGGTGGCCGGCAATCTGAGTGAAGCGCAGGAGATTCTCCGCCAGGCGCGGGCCCGCGGTATCACCCTGCCGGTGCTCGGCGCCGACGGACTCGAGGGAATCGAACAATCCGGCGCGCTGGCGGAAGGGGTGTACGAATCGCTGGCCTATCTGCCGACGATCCGCACCGCGGCCAATCAGCGCTTCGTCAAGGCCTACACCGAGCGGTACCCCGGCGCGGCGCTCCCCAATCAGCCGGCCGCAGCCACCTACGACATCGTCTACCTGCTGCGCGACGCAATCCAGAAGGCCGGCACCAGTCGCAAGGCGGTGCGCGATGCCGTCGCCGGATACGACGACAACCATCCCTTCGACGGCGTGACGGGACGGATCGCGTTCGATTCGCTGGGTGATGTGCCGGGACTCAAGGTTCACATCGCGGTGGTGCACCACGGCGAGCTCGAGCTGGCGGAGGCCGAATGAGTTTCTCCCGCAGTCTTCAGGGGAAAGTCGTCGGCGGCATGATCGTGCTGCTGGGACTCGCGCTGGTGCTCGCCGTGGTCGGCGTCAACTCGATTCGCTCGCTGGACCGGTCGGTAGCGGAGCAGCTCACCTCATCGCTCGAGGGAAGCAATCTCGGCGCGGGACTGGTGGCGGCATCCGGCGCGGAGGTGCGCGCGGCCGAACAGTATCTGATTCGCGCCGATCGGAGCCTCAAGGACCATTTTCTCACCAGCAGCGATTCGGCCTACGCCTACCAGCGCCGGTACCGGGATCTCTCGGGACTGACGACGGCCGACCGCTACATCATCAACAAGATCGGCGACAACCAGGCGACCATCGAAGTCAATTACGCGCTGGCGCACGCCTATGCCGACCTGGGCGAAACCGATTCAGCCCAGGCCCGCGCCGAAATGGCACGCGCCCCGGCCGACACGCTGGTGGCCGACGTCCAGGCGCTCTCGGGAGTCCAGATGCGCCGCTCACTGGAGCGCGCATCGGAGATTCGGGTTCAGGCAGCTCATCGCACCCAGGCACTCTGGCTGCTCTTCATCGTGGTGGTGTTCGCCGGGATCATGACCGCCTACGTCGTGGTCCGCGCGGTGAACCGGCCGCTGCACCGGCTGATCGGCGCGGTCGATCGGTTCGGCGGCGGTGATCTCCGCCCGGCCGAACTGGGAGAGATGCCAACCGAACTGGAGCGATTGGGACGCGCCATGGGCGACATGGCGGGCCGGCTCCGTACCGTAGTTCAGTCGGTGGTGAAAGAAGCCAATCAGATCGGCGGCAGCGCCAGCGACTTCTCGGCGATGAGCCAGGAGCTTGCCGCGAGCAGCGGGGAGATCTCTACCGCGATGGTGCGAATCGCCACCAGCGCGGAGCAGCAGGTGCGCGGCATGGAAGAAGCCGACCGGCTGCTGCAGGGACTCCGGGCAACCGCCGCCAAGAATGCCACCGCCGCTTCGCGGGTGGTGGAACTGGGCGAGCAGATCGGCCGGTTGGCCGAGCACCACCGCCATCACGTCGAAGCCGCCGGCCAGACGCTGCTGGACGTTCGCGAAGTGGTCCGGACCTCCGCCTCTCAGGTGGAAGAACTGGCGCGGCAGAGCGACTCGATCACCGCGTTCATCGACCTGATCAAACAGATCAGTTCCCAGACCAATCTGCTGGCACTCAACGCCGCGATCGAAGCGGCCCGGGCCGGCGAGCACGGCCGCGGGTTCGCTGTGGTGGCGGAGGAAGTCCGCCGTCTGGCCGACTCCAGCGCTCGCGCGGCGGAAGACGTCACCAAGACGGTAGAATTCATTCACCGGCAGGTGCGCGAAGTGAGCGTCACCATGGAGCGCGGGTCGGCCAAGGTGAGCGGCATCGAAGCGGTGGCACAGGGCGCCGCGGGTGCGCTGGAGGAGATCGCCGGCGCGGTTCACGCCGTCAACTCCGCAGCCAGCGAAGTGCTGCAGGAAGCGGAGCAGAACGTGGCGGTGGTGGATCAGCTCGGCACCAAGACCGGCGAGGTGAGCGGAGCCGCCGGCGAGCACGCCTCCGCCAGCGAGGAAGTAACCGCCGCGGCAGAAGAGCAGAGCGCTTCTACCGAAGAGATGGCCGCTGCCGCCGCCGATCTGCTTCAGGGCGCCACGCGTCTCACCACATTAATGCAGGAATTCAAGACCTGATCGGCACCGGCACTTATTGCGCGGTGCCGGTCGCGATGATCTGACGCAGCAGCCCCACGGTCAGCTCCACTACTCCCGGCCGGTCGGCTCCATCGAGTGATCTGATGGTTCGCGGCGGCTTTCCCTCCTGGTACACCGTCAGTGCAGTGGTAATCCGGTCGCAGCAGGCCTTGGGTGGGAAATAGATCGAATCGGCACGCAGAAAATCGGGGCTGGCCACCAGCGCCTGGAGCTGGGTGCGCTGGGAGGTGGGAACGATCCAGGCAACGGTGTCGGGGTGCGCGGCTTGGCGAATCAGCGTAGCGGACCCGCCGCGCGTCACCACGAGATAGCTCTCCGCGCCGGCTACGCCGCCCTGCTGCCGCAACGCCGCCAGCGGCCGGGCCGCACCGGCAGCGTCAGCCCCGCCAGAACCGTCGCTGCACCCCACCAGCAGGGCCAGGGCGATGAGCAAGCCGCGGCGCATCACCGCTTCCGGGCGTGCTTGGCGGCCTTTTTGATGGGCTTGACGCTCTTGGCGGCGCGGGCTGGCTTCCGCGCCGGCTTGGTGGCACGAACCGCCGCGCCTTTCCGGGCCGCCGGCTTGGCCGACTTGCGCTCGGGGCGAACCGGCTTGGGAGACGCCTTGGCGGGCTTCCTGGGCGCCGGCTTGGCGGCGGCTTTCGGCGCCGGTTTGGTGCTGACGGTCTTGGGTGAGGAGGCGGCTCGTGCCACCGCGGGCTGGTGGATCTCATCGAGGAGCTTGGCGCCTTCATCTTCCGCCATGAGCCCACGCCGGGTGGCGTAACGGATCAGCTCCTCGGCGTCGGCTACGTGGAAGTTGGGCGAGCCGCTGGCAGCCCGAATGACCCCGACCAGGGCATCGGCCACGGGGCTCCGCAGCACGTTGGCAATGCCCGGGAGGGTTTCCAGCAGAGATGAGATCTGCGAGCCGCCGAGTTCCGAGACCACTCTGCCTCCTGTCGAGACGCGAGACCCGCTCCAAGGCGGGCAACGTATCACCGGGCCGGAGCCTCGTCAAGCCGCCCAAGTCCTAGAGCGAAGCGGAATTAAGGCTCGGCGACGGTAATCACCCCTGTCTCGTCGTACGCCCGGTGAGAAAGGCAGTAGTACCGATAACTCCCTGGTGGAACGGCCGGCACCACAACCCGGTAGCGCTCCCCGACGGCGGTTAGAAGCGGGCCACTCAGGTCGCCGACGCGGCCGGGGAGCGCCGCATTCCACGCTGCCCGAGCCCGCGGGGTCAGATTGTCAGCGGCAATCACGATATTGTGGGGCGGCCCCCCCATGACCCGGAACACGAGGGTGTCACCTGGGTGGACTGTCAACTTCGCAGGCGCGAAGCGGTACGCCTCCTCGCCGTGCTGGTGGATCAGCCGAATCTCGCGGCTTACCACCTTGCGACCCCCGCCGCGCTGGGCCGAGGCCGGGGCTGCCTGGACCGCCAGGAGGGCCAGCGAGGCCAGCAGTGAAAATGTGATGCCGCTTTGCGTCATATGTGAATTCCCATATAAATTGGCCGGAATGGGGCGGCGTCGGTGCCAGATGCTGCACCCGGAAGGGGAGAGCTTATGGGACGACGGGGCATGAAGGAATACCGGGCGCCCGAGGCGCTCATGCTCATCGCTGCCGACCGAGAGGGCAAGCCGCTCATTTGCCCATCGTGCGGCAGCGCCGAGGTCGTTCGAATCCCCGAGCGGCGCGGAACCGAGAACGCCCCGGTGGGGCGTGTCACGCTCCGGTGCGCCGCCTGCACCCGGTGCGCCGTTTACATCCAGCGCACCACCCCGCAGCAGATCTCGGAAGCTCCCGATCGCGCGTCCTGAGCGCCCGGCCGACCCTCCCGGCTATTCGGGAGTGCTGAAGATCCGCCCCCACCGCACCGCGGTAAGGAACGGCAGAGCGCGCCAGCTTCCCGGATCATAGCTGTAGTAAATCAGAAGCGGCCGGCCGCGAACGCTCTTGCGCGGTAGCAACCCCCAGTAGCGGCTGTCGTAGGAATCGTCGCGATTGTCCCCCATCATGAAAAACGAGTCGGGCGGGATCACGATCGGGCCCCAATCGTTGAGATCGGGGTGGTACCCGGCCGTGTCTCCTGCCACATGCGGCAACTGCCAACGCCGCATCTTGTCTCGCATCAGAGGGCCTTCGCTCTTCCCCGGATTGGTGTGGATCACGTAGGGCTCGGGAACGGCCTTGCCGTTCCGGTAAAGCTGTCCGTCCTTCATCGCCAGCGTGTCGCCCGGGACGCCGATCAGCCGCTTGACCAGCTCGATCGGCTCTTCGACTGAATCGAACACCAGGAGATCGTTGCGCCGGGGCTCGCGAAACGCCGGCAGCGTCTTGTGGATCAGCGGCACCTCGGCGCCGTAGAGCGCCTTGTTCACGAAGAGGAAATCGCCGATCAGCAGCGTGTTCTCCATGCTGCCCGACGGAATGTGAAAGGCTTCGATCACGAAGGTGCGGAGGAAGAGCCAGATGACGACCGCGACGAGGATCGACTTGGTCCAGTCCCAGAGCCAGCGGCTGAATGGCTGCGGTTCGTGCTTCTTGTCGGCCATCAGTTGATCCAGTCCGCAATGAAGAGATTGGTTTCGCCCGGCTTCTGTTCATTACGGTTGGAAGCCCAGACCAGTTGCCTGCCGTCGGGGCTGAACATCGGGAAGGCGTCGAAGTCCGGGGCGGTGGTGATCTGTTCCAGCCCGCTGCCGTCCAGATTCACCATGTAAAGATCGAACTCCCGCCCCTGCGGCGCGGTGTAGTTGGACGCGAAGATGATCCGTTTACCGTCGGGCGCCCACGAAGGGGCAAAATTGGCGCCGCCCAGATGGGTGATCTGCTGGGCGTCGCTGCCGTCGGCGTTGGCCACCCAGAGCTCCAGGTGGGTGGGCCGCACCAGCCGCTCCTTGAGGAGCTGCTGATAATCGGCGGTGTCGGCCGCCGTCTCCGGATACTGAGCGCGCCAGACGATCTTGCTGCCATCCGGGCTGAAGAACGCGCCACCGTCGTAACCCATCCGATGCGTGACGCGGTGCAGATCGCTGCCGTCCACGTTCATGGTGTAAAGCTCGAGATCGCCGTCCATCGTACTGGTGAAGATGATCCGGCTCCCGTCGGGCGAAACTGTGGCTTCGGCGTTGTAGGCGCCGTTGTGGGTGAGCGGCTGGAGATCGCTGCCGTCGGTTTTGGCGGTGTAGATCTCGAAGTGACCCAGCGGCCAGACGTAGCCGCGGGAATAATCGGGGTGCGGCGGGCAGTCCGGCGAGTTCGCAAAGCTCGAGCTGTAGAGGATTCGCTGGTCGTGGTCGTAGAAATAGCCGCAGGTGGTGCGCCCCTTCCCGCTGGAGACCCGGCGCATCCCGCTGCCATCGGTATTGATGATGAACTCCTGGTCGCAGCCCTGATCGAGCTCCGGCTGCCGCTGGAAGATCAGCTGCGTCCCGGAGCTCGAGAAATACGCCTCGGCATTGTTGCCGCCGAAGGTGAGCTGGCGAATGTTCCCGAGGTGCTTCTCACCGGGAGCCGCGAGTGACTTGGTGGGAGCCGATTTGGCGGCGGGTACCGCCGAACGGGAATTGCTGCACGCGACCAGGCCGGCCGCAGCGATAGTGGCGATGAGCGCGCGAATGCCGACACCCTCGAACTGGAGACAGTAACGATCTAACGGTACGGGAATATAACGGCTACTGTTCCAGCTCCTGGATCGCTTCCAGCACCTCCGCCGCGTGGCCGGCCGGTTTCACTTTCTCGAATACCCGCGCAATCCTGCCATCGGGTCCGATCAGAAACGTAGTCCGCAGAATCCCCTGGTACTTCCGTCCGTACATGCTTTTCTCGCCCCAGACGCCGTAGCGCTCCGCCACCTTGTGGTCGGTATCGGCCAGCAGCGGAAACGGCAGCGAGAACTTGTCCTTGAACTTCCGGTGCGAGGCGGTGTCGTCGGGCGAAACACCCAGCACCACCGCGCCGGTCTTCTGCACCGTTTTCCAGTTGTCGCGAAACTCGCAGGCCTCGACGGTGCAGCCGCTGGTGTCGTCCTTGGGGTAGAAGTAGAGCACCACCGGCCGCCCCTTGAGATCCTGGAGCTTTATGGTCTCGTCGTTGTCGGCCGCCAGTGAAAATTCGGGCGCCTTGCTGCCGGCGGCGGGAATCATGGCACCTGCCTCATGACCGCGTGGACCGGCACGCGGGTGCGGGTGAGCGGATACGGGCGCCGCCGCTGAATCGCGCGGTCGAGCAGACCCCAGGTGACGAAGCCGTCTTCCGACGCCGGCTCCAGGAGATACGCTGCCAGGGCGCCGAGCGGCTGATCGGTGTTCACCAGGTAGGTGCCGGCGGGGAGACTGTCGCGCGCGGCAGCTTTCCACGATCCATCAACCGTCACCAGCCGGTGCCCCTGGAACGGCCGCATCTGCGCGGTCACGCTGTCCACCATGAAATGTTCTACCGGGCCGAGCCACGGCTCCGAGAGCTGGTTCACGATTATGCCCTGGCGCCGAAGAAGGTCGGCCAGGTGGCTCCACTCCGCCGGCAGAACGTAGTTGACCGGCATCGCTTCGCGCCGGGCGGGAGCAAACTGATCATATACCGGCATCCGGATCGTCTTGAACACGCCGGTCTGCACCCGCCGCGAGTACCCGCTGCTCCCCTGCCCTGCGGGTTTGGTCACCTCGGCGATGACGTCTTCCATTTTGGGCTTGGCGTACTGCGAGCGAACCGTCACCGAATCGGGGCGATAGTGATCGCTCTCGACTACCAGGCGGTGAATCGTGGCCACCTGCTCGGCTGCGAGACTAAGGATCTCGTGCACGAAGTTGTAGGTGGCGGTGATCCGGGTCTGGAAATCGGCGTGGCTGTATGCCTCGCTCAGCAGCGCCATCCGGCCCCGCAACCCGAACAGATTGGTGCCGAAGCGGGGGCCGGGTTCGTAGGTCTCCCAGCCGAGCACCAGCGAATCGGGATCCTGATTGCGGAAGTTGCCGTACGGGAAAACCTTCTCGTGGTGACGGCTTTCCATCCGCGCGCGCAGTGTGGGCAGGAAGGTGTCCCGCCCGTAGTCGTTGAGCGGGTTGCTGTTGGGATTGAGCCCCGGCGAGTAGGTCAGCACATAGCCGTGATAGCTGCCGTCGGTGGTGTGCAGATCAACGAAGAGATCGGGATCCCACCGGGTCAGGAGCGCCATCGAGCCGCGGGTCTCGGGCGCTTCCATCTTGAAGTAGTCGCGATTGAGATTGAGCCCCTGACCGTTCTCGCTGCCGCCCACGATGGCGGGGCCGTTCTGATCGGGCCGGTTCCGCTCCCCGGGGCCGAAGGTCTCGTTGCCGTCGGTGTTGTAGATCGGCACCGCGATCAGCACGATGCTGTCGAGCAGCGGCTTGAGCGAGCCCAGCGTCAGATCGCGCAGCATCATCTGCACGACCTCTTTTCCTTCGACCTCGCCCGAATGGATGTTGCCCTGGAGGTAGATGATCGGCTTGCCGGTGCGGCGTGCCTCCGACGGGCTGTAGACCATCGGGCGTGCGGCGATCACATAGGGAATCGGGCGGCCCTGCGGACTCTTGCCCAGGATGCCGACGCGGATTCCGGCTCCCAGGTGCTGGAGCGAGTCGACGAACCCGACGACGTCGGCGTAGGTGGAGGTTTCGCGGGCATTGGTGCGCTCGGGGCGGGTGCTCTGCGCGGCGAGCGGTGCGGCCACCAGAGCGGCCGCGGCGAGGAGAAGGATTGGTTTGCGCATGGCCGGGAATATATCGCGCATCGGCGTGGCCGCGAGGCGACGGTCAGAATCCGGTCGGGACGACGATCCGCACTCCGGCCAGATCGGGCCAGCCGGTGTCCACGGTGAATCGGGTTTCGGGAATCAGCACTCGGCCGCCGCTCACCGGGGGCCGGCCGGGAGCATCCCGCCACCTCGCCCAGGCCCGCGCCACTGCCGAATCGCCCATCACACGGCTCGGGACGCTGCTGGCTCGGACCAGCAGGGCCCGGAGTTGGGCGGGCTGCGGGACCACCTGCGCCAGCGCCGAAACCAGGAGATAGCCATTCAGGTGGGAATCGGTCGAATCCACCCGGGCCATCCGGGCGCGTTTGGCCGGCTCGCCCACGCCGAGCAGCGGCCAGCGGGCCACCACCGGGGCCATGATCTGCGCGGAGCTCCACTCGGCAATCCCCTCAGCAATCACCGGATCGGCCGGCACGATGGCCACCGCGCCGTCGAGCTGCCGAACCGGGTCCGCGGCGGAATCGGCCAGCCGGGCATCCTCAAAAAGGAGATGCTGCCATTCGTGCACCAGCGTGCCGAGCGCCAGGATGGGGATGTAGCCGGGATCGAGTGCGATAGAGGGTTCCGGCTCCAGGAAACCGTTGATGCTGGCGGCAGACTGGCCCGCCACCGTCGCGATCCGATATGACCGGGCACCGTCTTCCAGCGAGAGATCGCCCGGGTGGGGGGGATTGAGCAGATGAAGGACCGGAACCATCCCGGGCCAGCCATGCCGTTCGAGCCAGCGGCGGGCAGCCCAGTTTTCCGGTACCACCAGCCGCTGCAGCAGCTCCGGTGGCGCGCCGAACCGGGGAGCGCCCTGGGGATAGCCGTAGAAATGAGCCGTGACGGATGGCGGCGGAGGTGTCGGCGTGCCCCAGAAGCGGCCCACCTCGTGTGCCAGCGAGTGGCCGCCGGCTGAGTCGGGGATCCACGGCGCGATCAGGAAGAAATTCATGGCCGCGACGTACCACCCTGCCGCCTCGTCGTAACCGCGCAGCAGATTCTCGAGCGCCGCGGCTGAGGCGGGATCGGCCTGGGTGAGCCCGGTGTCGATGATGCGCGCCCGGGCGGTATCGGCTTCACGCTCGGTCACCAGGCGGTAAATGGCCATCGGCACCGCGCCGGGATCCGAGGCATCGCGCGGGAGCTGCCCCAGTTGGCGCAACGCCGGCACCGCGTCACTCCACTGGAGCGATGGGTGCGTGATTCGGGCGCGATAGAGAGCGACGTCGTGAATGTCCACCAGCCACTCGCCGCGAGGCCGAAAGAGCTGATCGAACGCGCGCCGGACGTCAGCCCGGGGAATCGCATCGCGGATCTGCTGAAGTGTGGAGCGCACCGCGGGAATCAGCCGGCCATTCCGGCGGCCGCCCAGCAGCGGCGCGAGGGTGCCGCCATCGAGCGACTCGGCCCGGAAACCGGCGGCGGCAGCGGCAGTGCGGTACTCGGCGAGGGCACGGGCCGGGGTCCAGCCGCCGGCGCGGGCGGCGGCCAGCCAGGCGCCAGGGAGGGAGTCGGCGGGATCGGCGCTGATCACGATTTCGCGCAGGGTGAACCGCGGAAGGGCGGCGTAGTACTCGGCACCCGGCGGGAGCCGGTCGGCGGTCCACTGGCGGTGATCGTCGGGGCCTTCGATGTGGCCGACGATCGAGTTGCCACTGAGCTGGCCGACCCACCGCGCCTCCGGCGCATCGGAAGTACGGAAGGCGATCGTGCCGTCCGAGCTTTCCTCGAGCCCCGTGAGCGCCACCGGCGCGGAATCGCTGGTTTCCAGCTGGAGGGTGCCGGTGAGCCGGCCTCCTTCGGCGGCGATCCGCAGTTCGCCCCGGAGGTGGGGCGGCACGCCTCCGGTGATGACCATCGCCCAGCGCCCGGTGGCCTGGGCCATGACCGGGGCGGCCAGGAGCAGCAGCATCGCCGCCGCCGAGGTCGTTATCTTCCAGCCCATAATGGACGTCGCGGATCGGATTGCATGAGCGCCAAGCTTTCTTCGCGCCAACTGGCCCAGGTTGCGTTTCTGGAGACGCTGCCGCCCAAGTTGCACCGCATCGAGAGCGTCATCGAGCAGATGGCCCACCAGATAGCCGACGACGCGGTGGTGCGCGGGCTGGGCCGTCTCCTCGACGAAATCAAAGCCGGCGCCGGTGGTCTGGGGCTCGGCGGACTGGCCGAGACCGCCGGCATCATGGGGACGATGTCGCGGCGCGGTGGTGGACTTCAGATGAAGGTGCGAGGGCTGCGGGAGCTGCTTGGCAGCTTGAAAATCAACTACGAGGGGGCGCTGCGGGCCGCTCAGACCCCGGAACAGCAAACCGGCGGCAACTCGGAAGCGCCGCCGGCCTGAACCGCGCGCCGGCCCGATCAGGCGGGTTTGCGGAAACGCTGGAAGCGGGCAAGCGCGCCGTCGATCAGCGGGCCCGACATCAGCGTGATCATCGAATTGGTAAGCCCCCCCAGCACCAGCGAAATGAAGGTGAGGGTGAACAGAATGAGCCCGGCTCCGATGAACGCCAGCACCACACCGATCCAGTACAGCATAGCGGTCGTCCTTACTCCTGGCGGGAGGATGTCGTGATCACCGTAGCTTACATCGTCGGCCGGGAGTCCCGCAACTCCCGGCGGCTGGTACCCTTCCACGCTCCGAGGTGTCTATGCGTTCCCTGATCCTGGTCGCCGGCCTGGCGGTCCTGGCTGCTCCGATGGCGGCGCAGCAGGCCGACTCCAGCAAGACCATGAAGCACGACTCCGGTATGCACATGCAGCACATGCAGCACGAAGACGCAGACCAGGCGGTGGCGGGCGGCGGCCACCTGCCCGAGGGGTGGGCCACCCGGACCGACCGGAACGCCTCGCCCGCCAACGACAAGTTCGAGACCATGGGCAGCGGCTTTCATGTGACGTCGGGTCCAGCGGCCATCTACTACCGCGCCACCGATGCGGTCGAAGGCCCCTTCCACACCCTGGCGAGCTTTACCCAGACCAAGGAGCCCAAGCACCCCGAAGCGTACGGCCTGTTCTACGCCGGGCGTGACCTGCAGGGCCCCAACCAGCAGTACACCTACTTCGAGGTGCGGGGCGACGGGAAGTACCTGGTGAAGGGCCGTCAGGGCGACAGCACCTACACCATCCAGGACTGGACCGCCAATCCCGCCGTGCATGCCGCGGGCGACGACGGCACCGCCACCAATAAGCTCGAGATCGACGCCAAGAGCCAGCCCGGCAAGGTCCGTTTCCTGGCCAACGGGCAGGAGGTCTACTCGATGGCCGCCAAGCCCGACGACCTCAAGGGCATCGTCGGCCTCCGGGTGAACCACAATCTGAGCGTGCACATCGCCGGGTTCGCGGTGCACAAGTGAGTCTTGGGTCGTGAGTCGTGGGTCGTGAGTCATGGGGCTGTGTCCGTACAGCCCCGGCTCACGGCGGACCGCTCACGACCTGCACCCCATGACCCACGACCCATGACCCACGACTGAAATGGAGCTCTCCGCCGCCCTGCTGCAGGCCTCGGTTACACTGGCGCTGGCGGCTCTCTGCATCTTTCTCTTCAGCCACTACCGAAAAGCCTATCTCGGCTGGTGGGCGCTGGCGTGGACGCTCTATCTCTTTCGCCTCGCCGCGATCGTCAGCTTTCTCGATGGCGGCGAGCGGATCTGGCTCTTCTGGCATCAGGTCATCACCGGCTGGACCGCGCTGGCGCTGCTCTGGGCGGCGCTGGTCTTTTCGCAGCAGCAGCGCTGGCGGTGGTGGTATCTCGCCTTCCTGATTTTCCCGCCGCTCTGGTCGTACATCGCGATCTACGAGCTGAAGCAGTTCCTCTGGGCGGCCGGCCCGGCGGTGCTGTTCCTGGCGCTCGCCACCTTCTGGACCGGCTGGGTCTTTCTCGGCTATCGCCGCCGCATCGCTTCGGGCGGCGCCGCGCTCCTGGCGGGGGCGTTCCTGGTGTGGAGCGTTCATCACCTGGACTACCCGTTTCTCCGCGCTCGCGGCGCCTGGAATCCGTGGGGCTATTACATCGACATCCTGCTCGAACTGGCGGTAGGCGCCGGAATCGTCCTGCTGGTGCTGGACGACCTGCGCCGCGGCATCGGAGCGCTATCGGCCCTCTCGGGAGACCTCCAGCGGAGCGGACGCGAAGCTCAGGTGCTGGAGGCGCTGCTGAACCGCCCGCTCGCGTTACCGGGGGTGCGCGGCACTGCGCTCTACAGCGCGGCTGACGACCTGGCGCTCATCGGCGGCGCCGGAGTGGCCGCCGACTGGGCGCCCGGTCCGTCGCCCGAAATCGCCGGCGCCATCCGCCAGGCGATCGCGAGCGGGCGGCCCCGCACAGTGAGCCGGTCAGCCGGTACCGATCCGATCGGGCATGCCTATTCGGCGGTGTTGCCGATCTACCGCGGCACCGATGTCACCGGCGCGCTGGTGCTGGTAAGCGACGCCCGTGACCCGTTCACCGCCCTGGACGATCGCTTCCTGGTGGCACTCGGTCGGCAGGTCGGCGCCGCCTTGGAGCACGCCGACCTGACCCGGCGGCTGGAGCTCCGCACCGCCGAGCTGGAGCGACTCTCCGCGCGGATGCTGGAACAGCACGAAAGCGAGCGGCGCCGGCTCTCCCGCGAGCTGCACGATGAAACCGCCCAGGTTTTCTCCGCCGTCAAGATGGAACTCGGAGTGCTTCGCGATACTCTTCCGCCTCCGCTGCTGGATCGGCTCGATCATACGCTGGGGCTGGTGGACACCGGACTCAAGAGCATCCGTCGCGTGGTCAACGATCTTCGCCCCTCGCTGCTGGACGATCTGGGATTGCTGCCCGCGATGCGATCGCTCACTCTGGAATTTGCCGAACGAAGCGGACTCGATGTGTCGCTCACCGCGCCACCGGCGATGCCGCCGCTCAGCGAAGAAGCCGAGCTGGCACTCTTTCGTGCGCTCCAGGAAGCGCTCAACAACGTGGCGCGGCACGCCGGCGCATCGCGAATCGAAGTGCAGCTCACCGCGGGCGAGTTGGAGATCGGCCTGGCCGTCTGCGACGACGGGCGCGGGTTTCCCCCGTCGGTAACACTGGAAGAACTGGAGATCCGGGGACACATGGGATTGGCGGGAATGCGCGAACGGCTGGCCGCGCTGGGTGGTACGCTGATGATCGAGCCGGGCTGCAACGGCGGAGTCTGCCTCCGGGTTCAGCTGCCGGTTCGCGCGGGGGCCGGAACGTGAGCGACTCGCCGATCCGAATCCTGGTTGCCGACGACCACACGATGGTGCGCGAAGGAATTCGCCATGTGCTGGAACAGGAGCCGGGATTCGAAGTGGTGGCCGACGTGGCCTCGGGCGAGGCGGCGGTGGAACAGGCGGCGGAGCTGCGGCCCGATGTGG
>DASSTY010000426.1:0-3744 GCA_035707585.1 Gemmatimonadales bacterium | reverse complement strand
CGGCGGGTACTGCCCCCGTTCCCACGCCGGGTCGGCTTCGATCGCCATCCGCTGCGCGGTGTGCCAGGCGATGGCCTGGGGTGAACTCACCGCCGGGGCCGCTACCACGACCAGATGATCCACCGCGACCGTGGCGCGCCGAGCCCACTCGAGCGCTACCATCCCGCCCAGCGACGGCCCCACAGCCAGAGCGATCTGCTGGATGCCGAGATGTTCGATCAGCATCGTCGTGGCGCGGGCAAGATCGGTGGGGGTGAGATCGGGAAAGGGCAATCGGCGCCGCTCGGCCCAGTCCCGCGGGCCGGTGCTGCCGAAGCAACTCCCCAGATGGTTGGCTGCCAGCACCCGATGCCGTTCCGGGTCCAGCGCCCGGCCCGGGCCGATCAGCGGACCCCACCACTGCTCCAGCTCGGCGCTGCCGATCAGATCGTGAAAGACCAGGATCCAGCCGTGCCCCGGCGCCGCCCCGCGTCCGATGATCCGGTAACGGAGCGAAGCATGCGGAATGACTGCGCCGCCCTCGGTGCGAAAATCGCCCAGAGGGAAATCATTGCCGGATGGCGGCGGAACATGGAGAGACGATGACGAGCCGGGCATTGGTTCCAGTGGCAATCGGTTGGAGAGGAGACGCCCGATTGCCTGTCTGGCGCACCATCAACGGCCCTGTGGATTCTCCGGATCCCACTGCAGACTGGAGTCGGCCCAGGTCTCGGCCGAGGCAACATGGCATCGGCGGACGAATTCATCGGGGCGATGTTCCGCCTCGCCGGTAATGGCGTGCAGCATTTCGTGCCGCACCAGCTGTTCGTCGTCGAGCCGATTGGCGGGAAGGTAGATTCGATTACCCCGCCGAACCCACCAGGCGTGGGCGCGCTGGCCGGCGAGATAGATGTAGCCGTCGGCGGGGGTGACCGCGAAAAATTGCACTGCAGCGAAGTTGGCGTCGCGTCCCGAGCAGGCCTCGGTACGCGCCCACCAGACCCGGTATTCGGGTCGGGGCTGAATCGGCCAGGTTGGCTGGAACGGGGCAAGGCGGCGGTTGCCGGCGCAGGCCACCAGGGCCGCTGCCAGCGCAAGAGCCGCCCATCGAAGTGAGGCGATGGTCACGGGCACACAGTTTTTCGGGATACTCGAAACTTGAGAGATCGTGCCGGTGAGCGCAACACCGCCTTGCCGGGTCGCCGCGAGGGGAGTTAATTCACCACGACCCCAACCCCATCCCAATCAGCTCATGGCATCCACCTCATCATTCGACGTGTCGACCGGCGCCGACCTCCAGGAAGTCGATAACGCCGTGAATCAGACCCTGAAGGAAATTGGCCAGCGATACGACTTCCGGAACACCCACTGCACGGTGGACTTCGATCGCGCCAAGGCCGAGATCCGGCTCGCTGCCGACGATGAATTCCGGATGACAGCCCTGCTCGATGTACTCCAGGCCAAAATGATCAAGCGTGGAGTGCCGGTGAAGAATCTCCGGATCGGCGATCTGGAACCGGCCGCTGGTCAGTCGGTGCGCCGCACGGTTTCGCTGACTCAGGGGATTCCCCAGGATGTGGCCAAGAAGCTGGTGCGGGCGGTCAAGGACGCTGGTTTCAAGAAGGCGCAGGCCAGCATTCAGGGCGATGAGGTGCGGATTTCCAGCCCCTCGAAGGACGAGCTGCAGGAGGTGATTGCCTTCCTGCGCGGCCAGGACTTCGGTATCGAGCTCAAGTTTGGCAACTACCGCGGCTGATCGGCTGCGGCGGCTCGGGCTCGGCCTGGGTATGGCGCTCCTGGCGTCGTGCGCCGGGTCGGCTACCCTGACTCCGCCGCCGGAAGCCGCGAGCACCCGGCCCGCGCCGGTCGAGTCGACTCCGGCGCCGCCGTTGCCGGCTCCGATCCGCGCTGCGCTGGCGCCGGCCGCGCGCGGGCCCGATGTTCGGGTGGGACTCGAGGTCGGTGCCGGGCCGGTAACGCTGGGCGGCGCCTCCGCCTTTGCCCTCACCGAACCGGATGGCGCGCTGCTGGCGCTGATTGCCGCGGGTGATCAGGTGACCGCCGAGCCGCAGGGAGCCACGCTGCTGCTGCACCTGCCCGGTCGCGATGCGAGCGTCGAATCGGTTACGCTCACTCCCGATGAGGGCGGACTCGCGCGGGTTGATGGCAAGGAGTATCGCGGCGCGCTGGTCCTGCTGCCCGATCGCACCGGGCTCACTGTGGTCAATACCCTGGGACTGGAAGACTACGTCGCCAGTGTGGTGACGGCCGAAATGGGCCGGCGCGATATTCAGGACGAGGAGGCGCTGCGGGCGCAGGCGGTGGTGTCCCGCACCTACGCGCTGAGAAACATGGGGCGCTGGCGCAGCCAGGGTTTTGATCTGTACGGCAGTGTGGCCGACCAGGCATATGGCGGGGCGGCAACCGAAACGCCGTTGTCGCGCGACGCGGCCGATGCAACCCGGGGCGAAGTCGTCACCTACGACGGCGCGCCGATCGATGCGTTCTTTTTCTCGACCTGCGGCGGGCGTACGGCGCGCGGTACCGAGGTCTTCCACGCCGCCGACCGGCCCTATCTTCAGTCAATCAGCGATCGCGACGCGGCCGGCGCCGCCTACTGCCGCATCTCGCCGCGCTTCGAGTGGACCCAGAGCTGGACCGGAGCGGCGCTGCGCTCGGTCCTGCGCAAGACGTTGCCGGAGGTGGCCGGCGTATCCGCCGCCGAGGCCGATCGGGTCAGCGATCTCCGGGTGGTCCGCCGCAGCGAGTCGGGCCGGGTCGAGCAGCTCGGCATTCAGCTGGGCAACCGCGAGGTCCTGATCGACGAGCCGCAGGTGCGGCTGGTGCTGCGGACGCCCGATGGGAGCGCGCTCAGAAGCGCGCTGTTCACGTTGACGGTGGATCGAAGTGGTGGCGTGATCCGCCGCGTGGTAGCCGACGGCAACGGGGCGGGACACGGAGTGGGATTCTGCCAATGGGGCGCGGTTGGACGAGCCCGCGCCGGACAGGAGTATCATGAGATCATCGCGGCCTACTACCCGGGCACCACGGTCGAGCGCCTCTACTGAGTCGCCGGGCACCGACCAGCTGCGGGTCGGTATCGTCGGCTGCGGCGCCATCACCCAGGTGGCGCACCTGCCGGTCATCAAACGGCTCAAGGAAGCAACCACGGTGGCGGTGTGCGACACCGATCTTCCCAAGGCTCGTGCCATCGCCGACCGGTTCGGGGTAAAGGACGCGTTCGACGATATCGAAGAGCTGCTGCGCTACGCCGAGCTCGATGCGCTGGTGGTCTGCACCCCCAATCACCTGCACGAAGGGCACATCCTGGCGGGGCTCTCCGCCGGACTGCACGTGTTGGTCGAAAAGCCGCTCGTCACCAGCAGCGCCAGCGTGCAGCGGATCATCAAGGCCGCCGACAAGGCCGATCGGATCGTAATGGTAGGCGTTAATCATCGCTATCGTCCCGATGTGCAGATCGTCCGCAGTTTCGTCCAAAGCGGGGAACTCGGTGCCATCGAAAGCGTGCGTGGCAGTTGGCACGTCTCTCGGCCGGGGCGCTCCCACCTTGGCTGGCGTCAGCGCCGCGAGCTCTCGGGCGGCGGCGCCATGCTGGATCTGGGACTCACCCTGCTGGATCTGTCGCTGTGGCTGGCGGGAAACCCTGCGCCGGTGCGGGTCAGCGCTTCGCTGGCCGGACTCACTCGCGATCGGGTCGAGGAGTCGGGCAGCGCGTATGTAGTCTGCGAGGGCGACACGTCGGTC
>DASSTY010000425.1:0-11570 GCA_035707585.1 Gemmatimonadales bacterium | reverse complement strand
GGCTCGGCAGATCCAGAAGCACAGCCGGTTGTTTGCCGTGCTCGAATCGCTCGACAACGGCAAGCCGATCCGGGAGAGCCGGGACATCGACATCCCGCTGGTGGCGCGGCATTTCTATCACCACGCCGGCTGGGCGCAGCTGATGTCCGAGGAGCTGCCCGATGCGGTGCCGCTCGGCGTGGTGGGGCAGATCATCCCGTGGAATTTCCCGCTGCTGATGCTCTCCTGGAAAATCGCGCCGGCGCTCGCCATGGGAAACACGGTGGTGCTGAAGCCCGCCGAGTTTACCCCCCTCACCGCGCTGCGGTTTGCGGAGCTGTGTGAGGAGATCGGGCTGCCGGCCGGCGTGGTGAACGTGGTGACCGGCGATGGCCGCACCGGCGAAGCGCTGGTGGCGCATCCCGACGTCAACAAGATCGCCTTCACCGGCTCCACCGAAGTGGGGCGGCTGATCCGGGCGGCAACTGCCGGAAGCGGCAAGAAGCTCTCGCTCGAACTGGGCGGCAAGTCGCCCTTCCTGGTCTTTGCCGACGCCGATCTCGACAGCGTGGTAGAAGGCGTGGTGGATGCGATCTGGTTCAACCAGGGCCAGGTCTGCTGCGCCGGCTCCCGCATTCTGGTGGAAGAAGGCGTCGCCAACGCGCTGGTGACCAAGCTGCGCGATCGAATGGAAACGCTCAGAGTGGGCGACCCGCTCGACAAGGCGGTGGATATGGGCGCCATCGTGGCGCCGGTGCAGCTCGAGCGGATCCAGCGGCTGGTGCAGCAGGGACAGGAAGAGGGCGCCACGATCTGGCAGCCCTCCTGGAGCTGCCCCACCGACGGGTGGTTCTATCCGCCTACGCTCTTTACCGACGTATCGCCGGCCGCGACGATCGCGCAGGTGGAGATCTTCGGCCCTGTGGTGGTGCTGATGACCTTCCGCACTCCGGCCGAAGCGGTGGAACTGGCCAACAACACGCAGTATGGACTGGCCGCGAGCGTCTGGACCGAGAGCGTCAACCTGGCGCTCGACGTCGCCCCCAAGATCAAGGCCGGCACCGTCTGGGTGAACTGCACCAACCAGTTCGACGCCGCCAGCGGCTTCGGCGGCTACCGCGAGAGCGGATTCGGAAGGGAAGGGGGACGGGAGGGGTTGTGGGAGTATGTGAGGACGGGAAGACGGGAAGACGGGAGGACGGGACGTGACTCCGGAGGCGTCCGGCCCGCCGCTGCCCGCGTTGCGGCCTCTGAAACCGGAGGGCCGCTCTCCACGGATCGGCATACCGTCCTCCCGTCGTCCCGTCTTCCCGCCATCGACCGCACCCCCAAGCTCTACATCGGCGGGGCGCAGGCGCGGCCGGACTCGGGGTACAGCCTGCCGGTGTTCGATGCGGCGGGCGCTCAGGTGGGAGAAGTCGGGAAGGGAAACCGGAAGGACATCCGGAACGCGGTGGAGGCGGCGCGGAAGGCGGAAAAGAAATGGGCCGGGGCCACCGCGCATCTGCGGGCACAGATCGTCTATTACATCGCGGAGAACCTGGCGGCGCGTGCGGCGGAATTCGCCGAGCGGATTGCGCGGCTCACCGGCGTGGGCGCCGCGGCGGCAGCTGACGAAGTGAACCGCTCGGTGGAGCGCCTCTACTACTACGCCGCCTGGGCCGACAAATGGGATGGCGCGGTGCATCGGGTGCCGGCCCGCAACGTCACGCTGGCCATGAAAGAACCGGTCGGGACGATGGGCGTGGTGGCGCCCGAGACGCCCTCGCTGCTGGGGTTCATCTCCACGGTGATTCCGCCGATGGCGCTGGGCAATACGGTGGTCGCGATTCCTTCGGAGCGGCACCCGCTGCTGGCCACCGATTTCTACCAGGTGCTCGATACGTCGGATGTACCGGGCGGGGTCATCAATATCGTGACCGGGCCACGCGATGAACTCACCGCGGTGCTGGCCGCCCACGACAACGTGGACGGGATCTGGTATTTCGGGACGCTCGAAGGAAGCGCCGAGGTGGAGCGGCTCTCTGCCGGCAACATGAAGCGGAGCTGGGTTGACTACGGCCGCCCGCGCGACTGGTTCGGCGATGATGGTGCGGGCGAGGAGTTTCTCCGTCACGCCACCGAAATCAAGAATATCTGGGTGCCCTACGGCGAGTGATGTCTGATCGATTTTCCTTCGATCAGGAAAACGACATCTTCGGCGATATTAGTGGCCAGGTCGGCGACTCGCTCGAGATTGCGGCTTACCAGAAAGAACTCCATCCCGGCGCTGATCAGGTGCGGGGCTTGCGTCATTTGCGTGATCAGGATCTGGCAAATCGACCGATTGAGCAGATCCACATAATCATCCCGACTGCGGACGTCGCGTCCCAGTGTTGGGTCTCGTCGAACGAAAGCATTGATGGCGTCGGCCAACATGGCGCGAGCCCGACTTGACATCTCGGCCAGCTCTGCGATCGGGCTGACGCCACGCGGTTCCGGCAGCCGCTCGGCCGACTCCGCAATGTTGACAGCGTGGTCGCCCACCCGCTCCAGATCGTGGGCAATTCGCATCGCCGCGGTGATCATCCGCAGATCGCCCGCCAGCGGCTGCTGCCGGGCCAGCAATTCGATGCACTTTTCCTCGATGTCGACTTCCATTCGGTCGATGCCGCGGTCACCAGCGATTACGCGATGCGCCTGGGCGACGTCGCTGTTGAGCAGGGCCGCGATAGCGCGCTGGAGCGCATCTTCCACTTCGCCCGACATCGCCAGCAGTTCCAGCTTCACATCCGCCACTTCGTTGGCCACCCGCCGGTGTTCCTCGTTCATCCAAACCTCCCCGTCAGATAGGCGTCTGTTCGCGGGTCCTCCGGAGCTGTGAAGATGCGCGCGGTCGGGCCAGCTTCGATCAGCTCACCGCCGTCCAGGAGCGCCGTCTCATCCGATATTCGGGCCGCCTGCTGCATATTGTGAGTCACGATCACGATCGTGTAATCGCGCCGGAGTTCGACGAGCAGCTCCTCGATTCGCTGAGTGCTTCGCGGATCAAGCGAAGCCGTCGGTTCATCCAGCAGGATCACCTCGGGTCGCGGTGCAAGCGTCCGCGCCAGACAGAGCCGTTGCTGCTGTCCCCCCGAGAGCGCCATCGGACTGCGTCGCAGGCGGTCCGCGACCTCGCCCCAGAGCCCGGCCTCCTGCAGTGCCTGCTCCACTCGCGCATCCATCTCGGTCCGGGACACCCGGCCCTGCAGGCGAAGTCCGGCGGCGACATTCTGGTAGATCGACATGGTCGGAAATGGCGTCGGCCTCTGGAAAACCATGCCGACTTGACGCCGGAGCTGCATCGGGCTGACGCGCGGGTCATAGATATCATGTCCGTCGAGCAGCACGCGGCCACTCACGGTGGCCCCCTCGGTCACTTCGTGCATTCGGTTGAGCGTCCGAAGCAAGGTCGATTTGCCGCAGCCGGATGGGCCGATCAGCGCATGGATCCGATTGATCCGGAAAGCGATCGTCACATCGTGGAGCGCCACCACCGGGCCATAGCGCGCCGTCAGGTGCTCGGTCTGGAGGACAGCCGGCGCGTCACTCATCGCGAATTCGGGCATGGCGACCGACGATACATCGCCCCGCGAGACTGAGGGCGAAGACCACGAAGATGAGCACCAGGGCGGCCGCCCAGGCGGTACGGTGCCACTCGTCATAGGGACCTGTCGCATAGGAGAAGATGAGAAGTGGAAGCGCGGCCATCGGCTGGTTCAGATCGAGGCTGAGATAGTGACTGCCGAGGGCGGTGAACAGGAGCGGCGCGGTCTCGCCGGCGATCCGCGCTACCGCGAGCAGGCTGCCGGTGGCGATCCCGGGCACACCGGCGCGGAGTACGATGCCGGTGGTGGCGCGCCAGTGAGGGTAGCCGAGCGCCAATGCTGCTTCCCGAAGCGATCCGGGAACGAGGGCAAGCATCTCTTCGGTGGTGCGCATGACCAGCGGCAGCATCAGGAGCGCGAGAGCGATACTTCCGGCCAAGGCTGAGAAGTGACCCTGGCGCGCCACGATCCAGCCCCAGACGAATACGCCAACGACGATCGACGGGATGCCGTTGAGTACGTCGGCCGCGAATCGCGTCGTTCCGGCCAGCCGACTCCGGGGGAACTCCGCGCAGTAGACGCCGGCTGCTACACCCAGTGGAACACCGATCGCGGTTGCCGTGGCGACCATGATCAATGTGCCGGTCAGCGCCGGAATGATCATGGCAGTGCTGATGCCGAGATTTCCGATTCCGCGGCGCACCAGGTCGATCAGGATGAACAGCAGTGGCACCAACGCCGCGATGACCGCCACTATCATGAGCCCGACCATCAGCCCGCTACGGGCGCGGCGAAGCTGATCCGTCATCGCAGCCTGACCGCGTGGCGAATCAGCAGGCGGGCGCCGGCGTTGACCAGCACCGTGATCGCGAACAGGAGCAGTGCCACATAGGCCAGGGCCGACAGATGGAGGTCACCAACCGCTTCCGAGAACTCGTTGGCGATTGCGGCTGCCATCGAGTAGCCCGGGGCGAACAGCGAGGCGGAGATATCGTGCCGATTGCCGATCACCATGGTCACGGCCATGGTTTCACCCAACGCGCGACCAAGCCCGAGCACCACCGCGCCGAAAATGCTGGACCGCGCATAGGGGACAATCGCCAGCGTAATCGCCTCCCATCGGGTACTGCCGAGAGCCAGAGCTGCTTCGCGCTGACTGGCCGGGACCGCAATGAGCGCTTCGCGCGAGATGGCCATGATGTACGGCATCACCATGATGGCAAGTATGATCCCCGCCGTGAGCAGCGAGGGGCCGTAAATGGCCCCTTGGAAGAGCGGCAGGAATCCCAGCGCCCCTTGCATGGCCGGAAAGATGAAGCCCCGGAGGAACGGGATCAGCACGAAGATTCCCCAGAGGCCATACACCACACTGGGGATCGCCGCCAGCAGCCCGACAAAGAACGCGATCGGTTCACGGATGATCCGCGGAGCGAATTCAGCCAGATAGATCGCGACCCCGAGGGACAGCGGAATCGCGATCAGCAGCGCCACCAATGACGAAACCAGGGTGCCGAAAATCAGCGGGGCCGCGCCGAAATGTTCGGTTACGGGGTTCCAGGCGCTTCGGATGATGAACCTGAAGCCAAATTTCGAGATGGCGGGTCGGGCTCCCTCCCAGAGCTCCCCGGCGATGAGGGACAGCAACAGGGGGATCGTGGCCGCGGCACCCACCAGCGCCAGCCGGAACACCTGATCGCCCGGATGCATCCGTTGGAGCGTCCGTGCCCTCGACACCGTGGCTTCAGTCACAGCGAGTCAATCCGGGGCGTTTCGAGCGCGATAACCTCGGGCGGTAGCGGCGCATACTTGAGTTCTCGGGCCATCTGCTGCGCTTCCGGGGTGATCATCCACTGGAGAAAGTGGCGGAGCTGCTCCCGCTTGCCCGAGTCGGCCATGCTGGGCCGGATCAGCAGCCATGTAAACGAACTGATCGGGTAAGCGGCGGCACCGGGCGCGTTGGTAATCGAGACGCGGAAGTCGGTACCAGGCGCAAAGGTGGCGGCCGCAGCTGCGGCGGTGACGCTGCGCAAGGACGGCGTAATCCAGTTCCCGGCCGCATTTCTCAGCTGGGCGAATGGCAGACTGTTCGAGAGCGCGTAGATCAGCTCGACGTAGCCGATCGCCCCGTCGGTGCTCTTGACCTGTTGGGTAACGCCATCGTTCCCCTTGCCGCCGAGCCCGACGGGCCACGCGACCGATGTGGCGGTACCGGGACCGGTCTTCCACTCCGGCGAAATCTTCGCGAGATAGTCGGTGAAGATGTAGGTGGTGCCCGATCCGTCCGAACGGTGGACCACGATAATCGGCTTATCGGGTAGGGCCACCCGGGGGTTGAGGCGGGCGATGGCAGGGTCGTTCCAGCGGGAGACCGTGCCGCGATAGATCGCTGCGATTGCCGGCCCATCGAGGCGCAGAGCGTCGGCGGGGCCGAGCTCAGGGAGATTGTATGTCACGACCACGGCACCGAGAACGGTCGGGAAGTGGCGCACCTTTCCGCCAACAGCGGCGATCTGCTCGTCGCTCATCGGCCCGTCGGTCGCGCCGAAATCCACCGTGCCCTCGGTGTATTGTCGGATTCCGCCGCCCGAACCAATCGCCTGGTAGTTGATCCGGGTACCGGTCTGTGCGGCAAACGCCTCGAACCAGCGGCTATAGATCGGGTTTGGGAAGGTCGCGCCGGCGCCGGTGAGCGTCACCGCACGCGATCCCTCATTTGATCCACAGCCGATAATCGCCGCAGCCGTGAGCGCGAGGAGGAGCGGGAGACCGGCAATACTGAGCCGCATCAGGAAACCTCTCTAAAAGGTGAACTCGAGTTGATACAGCCCCTGGCTGTGCCGTGCCTTCGCTTCGGCGCTGGGAAAACCGCCTTGGTAGGACAGGTTGTCGAGATCGATCAGCATCCGGAGGTTGGGGCTTACGCGACAGGACAGACCCGCGATGAATTCAGTGCGGCGATCGCCGTGAAGGTTGACATCGGGGTCGACAAGGTCAACGCGGCCGATCAGTGCCACGGGCGTATTAGGGATACGAACCACCGCGAAGGTGCTGGCCACCCGCCCGCGGGTCGTCACGGTGGTCAGTGAATCGCGATCGCGGGTCAGCGCCAATTCGCCGGCCAGCGTGAGTAGCTTGGACTTGTAGGAGACCATCCCGATGTAGCGGTTCCGCCGCCCGCCCCCGCTCGGTGTCCCGAGTTGGGCGTACCCGTTGGCGCGTAGCCCGCCGACCCTGCCAGGATCGTCGCTGGCCAGCAGCCGCACCGAAAGCCGGGCGCTGACGTCCTTATGGCCATCGCCGGGCGGCTGATTGTAGCCCTCGCCGTTGTACAGGCCGGCCTGGAAGTTGACGGATTCGCCGTCCCAGCTCCCATCCACAGCCACGCCGTAATCCGATGACGTGAGATAGCCATTCCGGTCCGTGGCCACCGGTCCCTGCATCCGGAAGTCCCACAATGCCTCTTCCCAGCCGATCCAGGGTGTCTCGGTCAACCCGAAGCGGAAACCGACGGCGCTCCGTTCGGGCCGCCAGGTCACGTAGGCGTACTTGAGGCGGACACCCTTCTGGCCATCGCTGTTGCCGTAGACGTCTGTTGTGATTCGGACGCCGACGCCGTGGGTGAGTTTTCCGGCAGCGGTCAGGTAGGCGCGGGTAACGTCGAAGTTGTTGCCATTGAGCCCGTCACCGCTCAGCAGGTACCGGTACTGCGCGTAGCCGACCGCTCCAATCGAAACGGCCGACTGGGCGCTTGCCTGGCCGGCCAGTGGACCGGCCATCGTTGTGACCACGGTCCCAGCGAGGGACGTGCGCAGCAAGAGACGACGCATGGACTCTCCGATCAGGGTTGTGAATTCGGAGATAAAGGAAGCGGGGTAAGGTCACAGCGAGTTGTTGCGGAGGTAACGACTTGGTAACAACCGGCAGTTGAAGGGGCTCAGGCGGGAAATCGGCAGATAATCGTGGTGCCTTGGCCGAGGCTGCTCACGACATCGACCTGGCCGCCCTGCGCTTCAACCAGATGCTTGACGATCGCCAGCCCCAGCCCCGTGCCGCCTTCCTCTCGAGAGCGGCCCGGATCGACGCGGTAGAACCGCTCGAAAATCCGGGGAAGATGTTCCTCGGCGATGCCGGCGCCGCTGTCCGCGACAATAACCGTGATCGCAGCGGGCTCCCGTTCGATTCGGCATTCGACAATGCCCCCGGCCGGCGTATAGCGCAGCGCGTTATCTAACAGATTGGTAAGAATCTGCCGGAGCGCCGCCGGATCCGTCTGCATCTGCTCGGTGCCGGGCAATGCCTCGATGGTGAGCGACACCCCACGGGCATTGGCGCGATCGGTGAATTCCGCCTGGCATTCAGCCGCGATTTCGACCGGGTTTACCCCCGCTGGCGCTGGCTGCCAGTGGCCGGTTTCGATTCGCGCCAGATCCAGCAAGTCATCGACCAGTCGCTGCATCCGATGGGCGTTGGTGAGGATGGTTCGGAGAAAGCGCTCGGCCGTGGTGCCGTCGGGCGGCGCTTCCAGCAACGTTTCGGCGTAACCGGTGATCGAGGTAAGCGGCGTCTTTAGCTCGTGTGAGACGTTGGCGACGAAATCACGCCGGACTGCTTCCAAGCGCCGCAACTCTGTCAGGTCGTGCAACACCAACACCGCGCCGCCCTGTTCGAAGGGACGGCCGTTGACGAGTAATGTTCGGCCGCCGAACTCCAGCTGACGTCCCCTGGCCGGCTGTCCGGTGAGGATCGCACCAGCCAACTGGCGGCCGGGCGGGCTGCGGAACAGTTCGGCCAGGTCCGGCAGTGTGCTCTCGTCTGAGAAGCCCAGAAGTCGGCGCGCTGCACCGTTGGCGGTGATGATATGTCCCTGCTCATCTACTGCGAGTACGCCTTCGATCATGGCATCGATCAGCGAGGCCGACTCGGACTGTTCGCGCTTGAGGGCTGCGAACCGCTCGGTGAGCTGGCGGTCCATCTGGCGAAGTGAAGACACCAGATCCCGAATCTCGGGGACATTCGATGCCGGGAAGCGGGGGGTGACGCCGCCGGAAATGTCACGCGCTGCGGAGCCGATCGCCAGCAGTGGGCGACTGATGGAACGGGCCACCGCCAGAGCCGCGAGCACGCCGATCGTCAGCGCTAGCAGGGCGGCCCCGGCCATCGCCCCGCGGGCCCGCCGCACAATCTGACCAAGCGGATTGCGGTTGGCAGCCAGGCGAATGACTCCGGGTCCGCCGGGAATCGCGAGATAGGTCAGCGGCCGTCCTACGCTGACACTGGACCGGACGTCGGTCCCGGTATGGCCGGCCAGGGCGGTGCGGACCTCGGGACGGTGGGCGTGGTTCTGGAGGAAGCTGAGCGAATCAGTTGGAATGTCGCTGTCTGCCCGGACGCGTCCGGTGCCGTCGATAATGGTTATCCGGCTGCCGGTCTGGATCGCGACGCGGGTGACCGTGGCCTGCCAGGCGTTAGAGTCGGCCGGGAGTGCTTCACGGACCAGCCGTGCTTCCCGCTCCAGTGTGCGGATGGTGTCGCTCTCGAGATCGTGCCGCAACGAGCGCTCGGCGGCAATGACCAGGATCAACAGCGTCAGAGCGAGAATGATTCCGACGCCGCTCACCAGCCGTCCAGCGAAGCTCATTGCGATCGAGACCCTCGGCCCGGTCCCTTGAAGCGATAGCCGAAGCCGCGCACCGTTTCTATCATGCGTCCCGCCTCGCCCAGCTTGCTGCGAAGCCGCTGCACGTGCATGTCCACCGTGCGGGTCTGAATATCCGGCTGGGCATCCCACACCGATTCGAGCAGTTCCGACCGGCTCTGAACCCGCCCCCTCCGGTCCAGCAGCAGATGCAGCAGCCGGAACTCGGTCGCGGTCAGCTGCAGCTCCCGCCCGGCCACCGTGACGCAGTGGGTCGATTGATCGAGCGTGATCGGTCCTGCCGTCATGAGCGAGCGGGCGCCGGCCGGCGCGGTCATTCGGCGGAGCAGGGCGTTCACCCGCAGGGTGAGCTCCTGGGGCGAGAACGGTTTGGTCAGGTAGTCGTCGGCACCGAGACTGAGGCCACGGATTCGGTCGGCTTCGTCGCGCCGGGCGGTGAGGAGGATGATGCCAATCTGTTTTGTTTCTTCCGCCGCCCGCAATTGCGAGAGAACGTCATATCCCGAGCTGCCGGGCAGCATCAGGTCGAGAACGATCACGTCGGGGTGTTCCTCGCGCGCGGCCCGGAGGGCATCGGGTCCGGTGCCAGCCGTCGAAACGCGGTGGCCGGCGCGCGCCAGATGATACACCACCAGACCGGTGATGTCCGGCTCGTCATCAACGATCAGAATGCGATGTGGGCCCCGGGCCAGAGACACGGTCAGCGGGGGGCCGGAGGTGACGGAGCGGTCCTCATATCCCGGTGAACGAATAGCCGGGGTGCGGAATGGCGCAAGGGTAGGGCTCTACGCCGATCACCACGGCGGGCGCCCAGGTGGGAGAAGTCGGGAAGGGAAACCGGAAGGATATCCGGAACGCGGTGGAGGCGGCGCGGAAGGAACCGGTCGGGACAATGGGCGTGGTGGCGCCCGAGACGCCCTCGCTGCTGGGGCTCATCTCCACCGTGATTCCGCCGATGGCGCTGGGCAATACGGTGGTCGCGATTCCTTCGGAGCGGCACCCGCTGCTGGCCACCGATTTCTACCAGGTGCTCGATACGTCGGATGTACCGGGCGGGGTCATCAATATCGTGACCGGTCCGCGCGATGAGCTCACCGCGGTGCTGGCCGCCCACGACAACGTGGACGGGATCTGGTATTTCGGGACGCTCGAAGGAAGCGCGGAGGTGGAGCGGCTCTCTGCCGGCAACATGAAGCGGAGCTGGGTTGACTACGGCCGCCGCGGCTCAGGTTGCTCGCCGCCCTCGGCCCGGTCCCTTGAAGCGATAGCCGAAGCCGCGCACCGTTTCTATCATCCGTCCCGCCTCGCCCAGCTTGCTGCGAAGCCGCTGTACGTGCATGTCCACCGTGCGGGTCTGAATATCCGGCTGGGCATCCCACACCGATTCGAGCAGTTCGGGCCGGCTCTGAACCCGCCCCCTCCGGTCCAGCAGCAAATGGAGCAGCCGATATTCGGTTGCCGTCAGCTTCAGCTCCCGCCCGGCCACCGTGACGCGGCGGCTCGATCGATCCAGTGTGATCGGCCCCGCCGTCATCACCGACTGCGCGCCGGCCGGTGCGTTGAGCCGGCGGAGCAGGGCGTTCACCCGCAGGGTGAGCTCCTGCGGCGAGAACGGTTTGGTCAGGTAGTCATCGGCGCCGAGGCCGCGGACCCGATCGGCCTGGTCGCGTCGTGAAGTGAGGAGCACGATACCGATCGGCTTGGTGTCTTCATCGGCGCGGAGCTGGATCACGAGATCGTAGCCCGCGGCGCCGGCCTGCGAAATGTCGAGCACGACGACATCGGGGTGTTCGTCGCGGACGGTGCGGAGCGCGTCGGGGAGGGCGGCGGTGGATACCCGGTGGCCGGCGCGCGCCAGATGATAGACGACGAGACTGGTGCTATCCGGCTCGTCGTCTACGACCAGAATGCGGTGTGGTGCCCGGGCCAGAACCATGGTCACTCGGGGTCGGAGGTGGCGGCGCCGTCGCCATGTTCCGGTGAACGAATAGCGGGGGTGTGGAATGACGCAAGGGCAGGATCTTTTTCGGCGTTCGGGTGCGAGATCCAGCTGGAGGATCGCTCGCCCGTCTACTTCTGGCAGTTCACCGTGTCGGATTCCGCAACGGGAGCGCCGATCACGACGGCGAGCGTTCATCTGCTCGAAGAGGACGAGCATCGGGCGCTGCACTGGTTTCCCGTGCTGCTCGCGGGCCGAGACCAGGTTGACAGTTCGATTTACACTCCCGAGTACCGGATCGACGACGTCGATTGCACGCCGATCCTGGATACCGCACTGGTGCTGACACTCGAAATCAGTGACTCATCGGGACGCTATCAGCCGGCTACTCACCGATCGGTATGGCAGATGCAGTGCACCACGGATC
>DASSTY010000424.1:0-3035 GCA_035707585.1 Gemmatimonadales bacterium | reverse complement strand
GAGGGATCCAGCGACTACCTGGTGATCACCGGCCCCAAGGGGCGGATTCTCTTCCTCTCCGAAGCAGCCCGCGGGCTCAGCTTCACCGCACTCGAAAAGCTGGCCGACTCGACTCGGCTGGCCGACCGCACCCAGCTCGTCGGCACCGTTTCGCTGGGTGACGATCGCCGGGTCCGCTACCGGGTGGAGCCTGTCACCGGCGCCGGCCCCGAGATCAGCGCGGTCATGATCGCGACCCCGTTCGACAATCGAACCTTCGACCCGATGCTGCTGGTCCGGGCGATGCTCGCGGTTGCGCCGATCATCATTCTGGGTGCGGTGGGGCTTGGCTACTGGCTGGCCGGCCGCGCGCTGGCACCGGTGCAGAGCATCATCGATGAAGTCGACGCCATCACCGACGGCCGCAGTCTTCACCGACGGCTGGCGGTGCCGGTCTCGGCCGATGAAATCTCCCGCATGGCGCTTACGCTCAACGGAATGCTGGCCCGTCTGGAGCGAAGCTTCACCAGTCTCCACCGATTCACCGCCGACGCCAGCCACGAACTCAAAACGCCGCTCATGGTGCTCCGCGCTGGCGTGGAGCGCGCCCTCACCCACGCGCAGACGCCCCCTGAGGCGATCCAGTCGCTCGACGAAGCGCTGCAGCAGGTCAACCGGATGAGCGAGATGGTCGAGAGTCTGCTGACCCTGGCCCGCGCCGATGAAGGCCGGGCACCGCTCGCCGTCGAAGAGGTGGATCTCCGCGACCTGGTGGCCGATGCCGGCGAAACCGCCGGGATGCTGGGCGAGCAGGGCGACGTCCAGGTCAACGTGGAAGTCCCTGCCGAACCGGTGCGGATGGCGGTGGATCCGCACCGAATTCGGGAACTGCTGTTCAACCTGGTTACCAACGCCATCAAGTACACGCCGTCAGGCGGCACGGTGGATCTCGTGTTGGCCGAGGACGACCACACCGTCTCCCTGATGGTGCGCGATACCGGCATCGGGATCGCCGCCGGTGATCTGCCTCACATTTTTGACCGGTTCTGGCGGGCTGATCCGGCCCGTTCCCGCACCGGGGACCGCCCCGGCACCGGTCTCGGCCTGGCGATCACCAAGTGGATCGCGGAGGCCCATGGCGGATCCATCACCGTGCAGAGCCGTCCGGGGCGGGGAACGGCGTTCACAGTCCGGCTGCCGCGGAGTTGACGTCCTCAACATCTCATCCAGCTGTCATGCTTTTGTCATGTTAGGGCGAGACTTCTGAAAAGGGGGCGGACTAGGTTGCAAGCGTGGTTCTGTATCACCTCTCGGAGGAGCGCTTGTGTTCGACACGCTGATCGAATCGAAGCATAAGGGGAAGAAGTCCGTCGGCGAGACGTTTCTGTCGCTCGCCATCCACGGGCTGCTGATCCTGCTCGCGGTCAAGCTGACGGCCGGCGCGGTGGAGAAGGCCAAGGATCTGAACGCCGATACCAACATGGTCTTCCTCAAGCCGCCCCCGCCGCCGCCTCCGCCGCCCGAGCAGCCGCCACCGGATGTGGTGGTGTCCGCCAATCCGCCGCCGCAGGGCTTCCAGACGGTGCTGCCGCCGGATCAGATCCCGACGGAAATTCCGCCGGTGGATCTCAACCAGAAGCCGTTCGACCCCCGCGATTTCAGCGGTAAGGGCGTCGAGGGTGGCATCGCGGCCGGCGTGGTGGGCGGTACCGGCAAGGTAGATATCGAAAACACCGTGGTGCAGGCCACCGCGGCCGACGAAGTACCGCTGATGGTATCGCCGGGACCGCAGGTTGTTCCCCCGGGACTGCAGGGTGTGCCGGGCCAGGTGGTCGCGAAATACATCGTCGACACCACCGGGCATGCCGAACCATCATCGTGGCAAATCATCAGCAGCACCAACAAGCTGTTCGAAGAGCCGGCGCGCACCATGATCATGAAGAGCGTGTTCAAACCGGGTAAGGTGGCGGGGCGCCCCGTCCGGGTGCAGGTGCAGCAGGCCATTTCGTTCCGGGCTCAGTAGCAGTCTGATTTCCCGCGGCGTCGCTCCGACGCGGCCGTTCACAATTTGGAGGTTCATTTCTCATGCATCTCGATCTGCTGAAGCTCTGGGAAACGATGAGCTGGTTCCCCCGGGGGATCGTATTCGTCCTGGCGGCCATGTCCATCTACTCGCTCACCATCATGGTGACCAAGGCGATTCAGGTGGCGCGCAGCCAGCGGGAAACCCGGAAGTTTGCGCCCCAGTTCTCCCGCGCCATTCAGGAAGAGAATCTCGATCAGGCCATCACCTTGGCCGAAAAGCATCGGAAGAGCCACGTCTCGCGCGTGCTGGGCGACGCTCTGGGCGAAGTGAAGCCGCTGCTCCGTGACCGCGCCACCATCACCGCCGCCGATATCAACTCGGCCGAGCGCGCGGTGGAGCGCCAGATGCTGATCGTGCTGGCCGAATTCAAGCGCGGCACCGGTGTGCTGGCCACGGTCGGTTCCACCGCGCCGTTCGTCGGTCTGCTCGGTACCACGATGGGCATCATCAACGCGTTCGTGGCGATGGGCGCCAGCGGCGCGTCGGGCGGTCTGGCCGGTATCTCCGCCGGTATCGCCGAAGCCCTCATCACCACCGCCTTCGGCCTCCTGGTGGCCATCCCGGCGGTGTGGGCCTACAACTACTTCACCACCAAGATCGAAAACCTCACGGTCGAGATGACCTACACCTCGAAGGAACTGATCGACTACCTCATCAAGAGCGTCGGCAGCGAATTCGGCCGGTCGATCTTCACCAAGGAGTTCCAGGCCCAGAAGGCAGTGACCGGCAGCGGTCACGTCCACGGCTGAGGGAGGTAGTTCTTTATGGCCATGTCAGTTGGCACCGCTGGCCAGACCTCGGTCAAGTCGGAGCCCAACGTAGTCCCGATGATCGACATCATGCTGGTGCTGCTGATCATCTTCATGATCGTCACCCCGCTGAGTGCGGCGGGGTTCAAGGCGACGCTGCCGACGGCGCACAACCTGCTCTCCGATCCCGAAGGCGATAACGAAATCGTCCTCGGCATCGA
>DASSTY010000423.1:0-4377 GCA_035707585.1 Gemmatimonadales bacterium | reverse complement strand
ATTGCGGGAGACCGTTTCGTGAGCTTCGCTACCCTGGGACTGCTGTGACGTCGCTGCTGCCCGATCTCGCTCCCGATCTGCGCGCCGTCCTCGAGCGGCACGCCGATCGCCTGGACCTCGATCTGATCGATCGGGCCCTTCGCTTCAGCGCGTCCGCTCACCGCGGCCAGAAGCGAATGTCGGGCGAAGATTTCATTTCGCACAGCATCGCGGTCGCCACGATCCTGGCGGAGCAGCTGCTCGATACCACCTGCGTCGCGGCCGCCCTGCTGCACGATGTCGTGGAAGATTCCGACACCCGCAACGAAGATCTCCTCCGGGAATTCGGCCCCGAAATCGCCGCGATCGTGGACGGACTCACCAAGATCTCCCACCTGACCTTCCGGAGTTCCGCCGAAGAACAGGTCGAGAACTATCGCAAGCTGCTGCTGTCGATCGCCCGCGATGCCCGGGTCATCATCATCAAGCTGGCCGATCGGCTGCACAACATGCGGACGCTGGAGCACCTTCCGCCCGAACGGCGCACCCGGATCGCCACCGAAACCCGCGAGATCTACGCCCCGCTGGCCCACCGCTTCGGAATGGCCGGGATGAAGGCCGAACTGGAAGATCTCGCCTTCAAGTTTCTGGAGCCGGAAGATTACCGCGATCTGGCGGTACAGGTGGCCGCCAAGCGGGCGGTTCGCGAGCAGCTGATTCAGCGTTTGCGCGAGCCGCTGGAACAGGAACTCCGCCGCGCCGGCATCGAAGGATTCGACGTAACCGGCCGTCCCAAGCATCTCTGGTCCATCTATCAGAAGATGCGCAAGCGCGACAAGCCGTTCGACGAAATTTACGACCTCATGGCGGTGCGGGTCATCGTCCCCGGTGTGCCCGAGTGCTATCACGTGCTCGGCATCATTCATCACAACTGGACCCCGCTGCAGGAACGGATCAAGGACTACATCGCGAGTCCCAAATCCAACGGCTACCAGTCGCTCCACACCACCGTGTTCGGGCCCGGCGGGCAGCTCTTTGAGATTCAGATTCGCACCCAGGAGATGCACCGGACGGCGGAGTACGGCATCGCGGCCCACTGGGTGTACAAGCAGGACGGCCGGCCCGACGAGGTCGACTCGCATCTGGGGTGGTTCCGCCAGTTGATCGAACTGCAGCAGGACACCCATACGCCGGAAGAGTTTCTCGAGTTCCTGAAGATCGACCTTTATCAGGACGAGATTTTCATCTTCACGCCGCAGGGCGACGTCAAGCGTCTGCCCAAGGGTGCCACCCCGATCGACTTCGCGTTCCACGTCCACACCGAAGTGGGTCTCAAGTGCCAGGGCGCCAAGATCAACGGCCGGATCGCGCCGCTCCATCGTGAGCTCAAGAACGGCGACACCGTCGAAATCCTCACCGGTGCCAACGCCAAGCCGAGCCGCGACTGGCTCAGTCATGTCCGGACGGCCCGCGCGCGGCACAAGATTAAGCAGTGGATTCGGCACGAAGAAGAAACCGTCAGTCTGTCGCTGGGCCGCGATCTGCTGGCCCGCGAAGTTCGCCGCCGGCGCCTCGAAGCGCCCGATGAAAGCCAGCTCGACAAGGCGGCCGGGTCCCTCAACCTGGTTGGCGGCAGGGCGGTGGAAGTAGCGATCGGCCGGGGCGACATCGCCATCGGGCAGGTGATCCGCGCGCTCTATCCCGAACTCACGCCGGAAGATCTTCAGGAGCCCAAGCCGACGGTCTTTGGCCGGGTCATCAATCGAATCCGGCTGGGACGGGGACTCAAGATTCAGGGTGTCGATGGTCTGATGGTGCGCTACGCCCAGTGCTGCCAGCCGGTGCCGGGCGATCCGGTGGTGGGGTACGTAACGCAGGGCCGCGGCATCTCGATCCATCGTGCCGACTGCCCCAACCTGCTCAACCTGGCGGTCGAAGACCGGCGGGTCGAAATCGACTGGCAGGAATCGGCCGGCGAATCGTTCGCGGTGCGCCTCGCGGTTACGGCCGAAGACCGGCGCGGCCTCTACGCCGACATCATGGAAGCCATCAGCCAGACCGGCACCAACATTCGGGGGGCCGATCTTCACAGCAAGGATGGGAGCGTGTTCGGAACCGTCTTCGTGGAAGTCGATAACCTGCCGCACCTCGCCAAGGTGCTCAAGATGGTGCGCCGGGTGAAGAGCGTCACGGCCATCGAACGCCGCGAAGCACCGAGCCACTGATGGCGCGCTGGATTCTCAAATCAGAGCCGTCGGTCTACAGCTTCCAGGATCTGGAGCGTGATGGCCGGACCGTCTGGGACGGGATCACCAACGCCCAGGCGCTGATCAACCTCCGCGCCATGCAGCCGGGCGATCAGGCGATGATCTACCACTCCGGCGACGGCAAGGAGCTGGTCGGTCTGGCGCGAATCACCTCGGCTGCGTATCCCGATCCCAAGGGCGATAATCCCAAACACGTGGTAGTCGACATTGAGCCGGTGCGGCCCTTGGCCCGCCCGGTTTCGCTGGCAGCCATCAAGGCGGAGCCGGCGTTCGCCGACCTGGGCCTGGTGCGACAGGGCCGCCTTTCGGTGGTGCCGGTGAATGCGGAGCAGTGGCGCCGGCTGCTCAAGATGGCCGGCACTCCGGCCAGACCCTGAACAAACCCCGAAGCCGGGATTATATTGCGGTATGTCCACCTCCCGCTTCGAGGTCGTCGCACCTTTCCAGCCCGCCGGCGACCAGCCCAAAGCCATCGAGGAGCTGACTGCCGGTCTCCGTCGGGGAGACCGGTACCAGACGCTGCTCGGCGTCACCGGGTCCGGCAAGACCATGACGCTGGCGCATGTGGTGGCCAACTACGGCAAGCCCACGCTGGTTCTCTCGCACAACAAAACGCTCGCCGCACAGCTCTACGGAGAGCTTCGCCAGTTTCTGCCGCGCAACGCCGTCGAGTACTTCGTTTCGTACTACGACTATTACCAGCCCGAAGCGTACGTCCCCTCCACTGACGTCTACATCGAAAAGGACGCCTCGATCAACCAGGACATCGAGAGTCTCCGGCTCCGCGCCACCAGCAGTCTGATGGAGCGGCAGGACGTCGTGATCGTCGCCACCGTCAGCGCCATCTACGGCCTGGGCGATCCGGTCGAATACCGGCGGCTCATGGTGATGGTGAAAAAAGGTGAGCAGCGGGGCCGCGACGACATTCTGGCCGAACTGGTTCGGATTCAATACTCCCGGAACGATCTGGCATTCGAGCCGGGAACGTTCCGGGTCCGGGGAGACTGCATCGAGATTTTCCCCGCCTACGCCGAGCAGGCCATCCGGATCGAGTTGTGGGGTGACGAAGTCGAGCGGATCAGCAAGATCCATCCGCTCACCGGCGAAACCATCTCGGTCATCGACCAGGCGGCCATCTACCCCGCCAAGCATTTCGTCACCGAGCGCTCCAAGATCGAGCGCGCCGTCAAGCTGATCCGGGAAGAGCTGACCGGCCGGCTGCTGGAGCTCAAGGAAGCCGGCAAGCTGCTCGAAGCGCAGCGGCTCCAGTCGCGCACCGAGTTCGATATCGAAATGCTGCTGGAAGTGGGCACCTGCGCCGGGATCGAGAACTATTCACGACCGCTGAGCGGTCGGAAAGCCGGCGAGCGCCCGGCCTGCCTGCTGGATTATTTCCCGTCGGATTTTCTGGTGGTGGTGGACGAATCGCACGTCAGTCTCCCGCAGATCGGCGGCATGTTCAACGGCGACCGCGCCCGCAAGCTGACGCTGGTGGAGTACGGATTCCGCCTGCCATCGGCTCTGGACAACCGCCCGCTCCAGTTCGACGAATTCATGTCGCTGGTGCCGCAGATGATCAACGTCTCCGCCACCCCCGGCGACCTGGAACTGCGACTGTCGCAGGGTGCGGTAGTGGAGCAGATCATCCGGCCCACCGGCCTGGTCGATCCCGAGGTAGACGTCCGTCCGGTGCGGGGCCAGGTAGACGATCTGCTGGCCGAAATCCGGGTGCGCGAAGCCCGGCACGAGCGGGTGCTGGTCACCACGCTCACCAAGAGGATGGCCGAAGACCTCACCGACTACTTCCAGCAGCACGGTGTGCGGGTGCGCTATCTCCACTCCGATATCGATGCCATCGAGCGGATGGAAATTCTCCGGGGACTTCGGCTCGGCGATTTTGACGTGCTGATCGGCATCAACCTGCTGCGCGAAGGCCTCGATCTCCCCGAGGTGTCGCTGGTCGCCATTCTCGACGCCGATCAGGAAGGATTCCTCCGATCCGACCGATCGCTGGTGCAGACGATCGGCCGCGCCGCGCGGCATGTCAACGGCCGGGCAATTCTCTATGCCGATCGGATGACCGGCTCCATGCAGCGGGCCCTCGAAGAAATGGATCGGCGCCGCGCCATTC
>DASSTY010000422.1:0-7258 GCA_035707585.1 Gemmatimonadales bacterium | reverse complement strand
GACGTTCGTTGCCCGGGCCGCTGCGATCGACGTGATTACCGGCTCGCGCGACATCACGTTCGGCGGCGTGGGCGAGCTGGACGGCGCGCGGGGGCCGGAGGATACCATCTACAACGGAATCGCGATCTTCGGCCGCGCGGTGCGGCGGCTGCAGGTTGGCGGCGGGATCTACTTTCACGACTGGGACCACGGCGGCGTGATGCTGGGCCCCGCCCTGGAGTGCCAGGTAGACGGCTGGTACAAGGACATCGGCTGGCGCACGCCGCAGCTCGGCGCCGCCGTCTGGCTCTTTCGCAATGCGTCGCGCTGCGTGGTTGCCGGCCAGTACGGCAACTGCAACATCGCCGTGGCGCTGGATGATCGGTCCACCCACGCTCATCTGGACGACAACCCGTCGGACGAGAACGTGGTGATCATCCGAAACGTTCGCGGAGTTGGCAGTGCCGTGGTGCACAGCGGGGCGTGCCACAACGCCGTCGTGATCGAGTCGCTGGCCGATTGGGATGTGGCAGGCATCGCGGGGAACGCGCCGCAGTGGAGCACCGAACCGGTGTGCGGCGAAAATCTCTTCCAGATTGGCCGGATGGAACGGGGCGGCGCTGCTCCACCGGGCACCGCGGTGGAACTGAGCCGAGCCTATGCCTACGCCAGAAATGTGGTGCGGTTCCGCACCAACCCGCCGGCTGGTACGGTGCCGCCGGGGGTGTTCGTGTTCGGCCCGGCGGCGGGGATCGCCCCATTCACCGGCGGTCTCGGAGCGGTGCCCGACCCGGTGATCATCGTGTCGCACCAGGCCGGGGGCTACCTCGACGTGGCCAGTCCGGCTGCGGCGGGCATGCCGATCCTGGTGGTAATCCTGCGAAATCCCGGGGCGGCTCCGCTCCAGGGCATCCGCTGGCCGCGGTCGCTCAGGCCCGCCCGGGTGATGGATCCGCCCGGCCCGGGGCGTTGGCGGGTGGTGGCCTTCGCCTGGGATGCCGCGGCCCGGCATTGGGGCGAACTGGTCCGATCGCTGGGGGATCTGAGCTGAGGCGGTCCGGTCACTCCCCCGGCCCGGTATTCGGGGGTATCTTGCGATCTGACTCTAGCCCCTGATTCTATGGCCACGCGTACGTCCAACCGCACCAAATCGGCTCCCGCAGCTCGGCTCGACAAGACCGAGCTCCTGGAATTCTACCGGCTGATGTTCCTGTCGCGCCGTCTCGACGACAAGGAGATCCAGCTCAAGCGGCAGAACAAGATCTTTTTCCAGATCTCCGGCGCCGGGCACGAAGCGGTCCTGGTAGCCGCCGCCAAGGCGTTCCGGCCCGGTTACGACTGGTTCTACACCTACTATCGCGACCGGGCGCTCTGCCTCGGCCTGGGAATGACCCCGACCGAGCAGCTGCTCAGCGCCGTTGCCGCGGCAGACGACCCCAACTCCGGCGGGCGGCAGATGCCGAGCCACTGGGGCCAGCGCGATCTCAACATCGTGAGTGCGTCGAGCCCCACCGGCACCCAGTTCCTCCAGGCCGCCGGCTGCGCCGAGGCGACGATCCGCTATGCCGCCGGCGAGCCGTTGCCCGACGGGCATCCGCCGATTCAGGGAGACGAGGTCGTCTTCTGCTCTACCGGTGAGGGCACCACCAGCGAAGGCGAGTTCTGGGAGTCGCTCAACTCCGCCTGCAATCTCAAGCTGCCGGTGGTCTACCTGGTGGAAGACAACGGCTACGCCATTTCCGTTCCGGTCGAGGTCAACACCGCCGGCGGTTCCATCAGCAAGCTGGTATCGAGCTTCCCGCACCTGCTGGTGCAGGAGGTAGACGGCTGCGATGTGCTGGCCAGCTACAACGCCATGACCAAGGCGGTGGAGTACGCTCGCGCCCGCAAGGGTCCGGCGCTGGTGCACGCCCACGTGATCCGCCCCTACAGCCATTCGCTGTCGGACGACGAGGTGGTGTACAAGCCGCCGGTCGAGCGGGAGCAGGAGGCCGCCCGCGACCCGGTAATCCGGTTCCCGGCCTGGCTGATCGAACAGGGGATTGCGACGGCGCAGGAAATCGAATCGATCAAGGCCCGCGTCGAAGAGGAAATCGAGGTAGCGACCGGTGTGGCGCTGGCGTCGCCCCAGCCGGCAGCCGATACCGTTTACCAGTACGTCTACTCGCCCGATGTGGACCCGACTTCGGAACAGTTCGACACCGAAGACGATCCTCACTTCAGCGGTGATCCAACCACGATGGTAGACCTGCTCAACATCTGCCTCAAGGAGGAGATGGCGCGCGATCCGCGGATCGTGGTGTTCGGCGAAGACGTGGCCGACTGCAGCCGGGAAGAGTATCTCGAGCAGATCAAGGGCAAGGGCGGCGTGTTCAAGGTGACCTGGGGGCTGCAGCGCGAGTTCGGCGCCACCCGGGTGTACAACTCGCCGCTGGCGGAGGCCAATATCGTTGGCCGCGCCATCGGGCTGGCGACGCGGGGGCTCAAGCCGGTGGTCGAAATCCAGTTCTTCGACTACATCTGGCCGGCCTATCAGCAGCTTCGCAACGAGCTCGCCACCATGCGCTGGCGTTCCAACAACGCCTTCTCCGCACCGGTGGTGGTCCGGGTCACCTACGGCGGCTACCTCAAGGGCGGCGCCATCTATCACTCGCAGACCGGCGCCTCGATCTTCACGGCGGTACCGGGCCTGCGCGTGGTGTGCCCCGCCACCGCGCTGGATGCCAACGGCCTGCTCCGCACCGCGATTCGTTCGGAAGATCCGGTGATGTTCCTGGAGCACAAGCATCTTTACCGCCAGACCTACAACAAGGCGCCCAATCCCGGCCCCAACTTCATGATTCCGCTGGGCAAGGCGAAGGTGGTGCGCGAGGGGAGTCACCTCACGGTGGTCACCTACGGCGCGCTGGTGCAGCGGGCGCTGGTAGCCGCCAAGCAGGTCGAGGAGCAGCACGGACTCAGCGTGGAAGTGATCGACCTGCGCTCGCTGACGCCGGTGGACTGGGAGACGATCTACGGGTCGGTGCAGAAGACCAATCGCGTCATCGTGGCGTATGAGGATTCACTGAGCTGGGGCTACGGCGCCGAGCTGGCGGCGCGGATCGGCGACGAGATGTTCCCGTTCCTCGACGCACCGGTGCGGCGGGTAGCCAGCACCGACACCTTCGTGGCGTATTCCCCCGAGCTGGAAGACGTCATCCTTCCTCAGACCGACGACCTCCGCCAGGCGATGGTCGAAGCGGCCGCATTCTAGCCCGGCGGCCCTCCCGGGCCGCCGCATGCTCGTGTTGATGATTTCTGCCGACTCCGACCAACCTCTCTCCGCAGCGCTCGAGGCCACCGTGTCGCGCTTTGCCGGCATGGTGCGCCAGGTGGGCTGGCGTCACCGCCTCTCCGACGCCGACGTGGACGAGGTAATGCAGGAGGTGCGCCTCCGCCTCTGGCGTTCCCGGGGAAGCAGTGAGCAGATCGCCACCGCCAACGCGTCCTATGTGTATCGGACTGCGATGTCGGCGGCGGTGGATCTGCTGCGCCGGCGGCGGTCTCGCCGGGCCGATGCGACGATATCGCTCGATTCCCAGAGCGATATCGTCGCCGAGTGCCCGGCCGGACCCGACACCGATTTGGCTGCCTCGGAATTGAACCAGCAGGTGGCGCAGGCCATCGAGACGATTCCCCCGACCCGTCGTGCAGTCGTGCGAATGCATCTGGCGGGGTATCCGCGAGAGGAGATCGCCGATCTGCTGGGTTGGTCCGAGGCCAAGACCCGGAATCTGCTCTACCGTGGGCTGGCTGATCTGCGTGCCAGGCTGGCTGAGCGGGGAATCGGCCTCGACCGGATGGAGGCGAGGGCATGAACGAACCCAGAGCGGCTGCGGCGTGTCCTTCGCCCGAGGCGCTGGCGGCGCTGGCGCGACGCGAAGGGCCCGAATCGGAACGCCTCGCAACGCTGGATCATGTGATGGCGTGCCCGGAATGCGGCCGTGATTTCGAGCTGCTGCGCGCCATCGAGAAGGCGGGGCGCAAACTCGGGCCCAAGCCGCACTCGGCGCGCCGGTGGTACATCCCGCTGGCGGTGGCCGCGTCGGTGCTGCTGGCGGTGGTGGTTGGGCGACAGCTCATCACTCCGGCAGTGCCCGACGTGGCGCGGGGCGCTCCCGATGCGGTGACGCTGCTGGCGCCTGGCGGATCGGTCGCGGCCGGGCAGCCGATCACGTTCATCTGGCATCCGGTGCAGAACGCGGTCAGCTACCAGCTGGAAGTACTCGCCCCTGACGGATCGCCCGCACTGAGCCGTACCACCACCGATACGGTGGCGACGATCGAGCCCGGTGCGCTGGCCGGCGGCAATTATCGCTGGTGGGTACGGGGCACTCTGCGCGGCGCCGAGTCGGTGCAGTCGAGCATGCGGCCGCTAGCGGTGCACGCGCCGTAGCAACACCGCGCCTCCCAGAATTACCAGCCCGCCAGCCGCCGCGATTACCCAGATCATGGGCGACCCATGCGGCTCCGACAGCGGCACTCGCGTGTTGGCGTCGCCGATCACCGTGAATGCCGCCCACTGGCTCACCGGCACGCCGCGGTGGATCGCCTCGAGTTTGGCGGTGCGGAGTGCCGAGCCCACCGATTGTCCCCCCGCCAGCGCCCGATAGAAATCGTCCACCATCTCTTCAGTCTTGTCATCGCTGACGCGCCACTTGGTAGCGAGCACTGAACGCGCTCCTGCGGCCAGGAGCGGCGCGGTGAGGCCTTCCACCCCCTCGCCCTGTACCACTTTGCCCCCGGCAGTGCGACAGGCGGACAGCACTACCAGATCTGCGTTCAGTTGCAGATCGGACAGCTCGGCGGGAGTGACGAAACCATCTTCGCCCCCGCCGGGAGCCAAAGCCAACGCGGTGCGGTCCAGGCGCGCATCGTCTACCAGCGCATGAGTGGCGAAATGAATAATGCTGAAAGGGCGGAGATTGGTCCTCTTGAGATAGGCCTCACTCGCGTCGGCCCGTAGCCGGACCACAGCATCGGGAGCATACCGTGCGACGTCGCGGACCTCGCGTCCGGATCCTGCCAATCGCGGCAATCCCGCACGCATCGCGAACGCGGCCCGGTACTCCCCGGCACCGCGTGCGCGGCCTGGCGGCTCTTCCCCGGCAAAGGCGGGGTCGCCGAAAGCCAGGAGCCGGACAGCGACGGCATTCGAATCATGCCGTGGGGGACGCCGCCAGAGCGCGATCGCGACCGCGCCCGACGGGGCACTGCTCATCGCATAGCGCGTTATCAACGGCTTTCCATTGGGCAGCGCGAGTGCATCGAAGGGAACGCGGTAGAGCCGGCCATCGGGCACGATGATCAGCCGGTTGATCGATGGGGGCAACCCTGCGAGCGCGCTATCAAGCAATGCGGCACCGAGCTTACGCGCCAGTGCGCCCGGGTCGTCGCCCGACTCGAGCAACGCACTGAAACGATCGATGGCGGCGGCGAGCGAGTCGGTGGATCGCAGCCGGTAGGCTCTTGCGTTGTTGCGCGTGATGACGAACAGAGTGCTCGGCGCATTTCCGGTACCGGCCACGAACTCGAGAAAGGCGGTGCTGTCGTCGGGAAGGGCCGATTTCACGTCTGCAACGGTTGCCGGCGCCGCCTGCCGCCGAATCCGGTCGCCGAGGCCTGGCACAACACGTCCCGCCCTGAGTGCATCCGCCTGGGCAATCCGGTCGGCCAGTTCGCGGGCTCGGCGGCGCTCCGCGAACGCGAAGGCCGTGTCCACCTGGCCGGCGGCGCTTAAGAGGCCTAATACCCGCGCGGCACTGGCATGGTTCTCAAAATCTTCCGTTGGCATTGCCTGAAATGCGAGCACCCTGAGATCGCGATCCGCCAGCGTTGCACGCCATCGATCGAGGGCGTGATCAGCCTGCGACAACTCCTGCTCTGACCGAGCCAGATTCCCCTGGCGGGCGTAAATCTCGGCCAGCCGCAGCCTGGCTTCATGCTGGGAAACGTGGGCCGTGGAGTCGAGATCGCTCAGATATGTCCTCAGGTGGCGTGCCGCCTCGGTCAGGGCGCCCCGGTAGAGCGCCAGGCGGCCTTCGTCGAGTTCGAGTCCGCCGCGCCAGATGTCTCTGTCGTGAGCCGCAGCGAGCCGCCGCGCGACGCCCAGCACGCTGTCCGCCGCCGACCAGTCGTGGGCCCGCATGGCAAGTGATGCGCGCGTCCGAAGCATCTCGAATTGGTTGGGAACTTCACCGGTGCCACGGTACCACTGGATGGTGGAATCAGCCTCCGCGATCGCGGCATCGAGTTGCCCGCGCGCAGCGTACAACGTCGGCAGAAAGGACCGTGCCAGCATCACGCCAGCCGGATCGCCCTGCTGTCGAAACAACTGAATGGCCTGGGGAAACTCCTCCCCGGCGGTGGCAAAGTCCTGCACGCGCATGGCCAGCGAACCGCGGCTGGTATGCCCGGCGGCCAGGGCCAGCAAGTTATGCGAGATCCTGGCTTCGGCGAGTGCCTCGTCCAGGCCGCGCTTGGCATCGCCGAAGGCGCCGTTGCCGCGGAAGATGTCCACTTCGCGAAGGAGCGTCTCGGCGAGGAGCGCATGGTCGTGGGCACGGCGATGCAGCTGCGCAGCCTGCTTCAGGATCACGAGCGATGAGTCGGAGAGCCCACGCAGATTGAGGTCGAGGGCCGCCGACCGGAGGCAATTCGCCATGAGACGAAGCTCGCCTAACGGCCGAGCGAGACGCATGCAGGCCTCGGCCTCGGCCATCGCGCCCGAATCGGATTGCACCGCCAGGAGTACCGCCCGACGCCGGTGTTCATCGGCGGCAAGATCGCGAGCGCCGGTTGGAATCACCCGCTGTGCGCTGTCGAGATAGGCCATGCCGTCATCCAGCCCCCGCACCGTCGCGACCAAGTACGCCAGGTTGAGCAACGCTTCGCTTTCCGCTCGACGATCTCCGATTAGCCGAGCCCCGGCGAGCGCGCGGCGGAACGCTGAATCGGATTGCGCCTGCAGCCCTCGGGCATCGGCACCCGCACCGAGCCCCAGGCGAGCATACACTGCGAATGGATCGGGTGGACTTAGTGAGTCCAGCGCCCGATACCGCCGGTCGGCCTCGTCGTACCGATACTGATACCGCGCCAGCGTCGCCAGACCCAGCTGCGCCGCCCGGTCATCCGGGTGCTGCCGGAGGCGCGCTTCCCAACGGGCGGCAACCGGCGCAGCACTGTCCCCCTCGACAGCAGCCAGCGCGGTCTGGACCACCGAGCGGGGCTCATCGCCGGA
>DASSTY010000421.1:0-3817 GCA_035707585.1 Gemmatimonadales bacterium | reverse complement strand
GCGGTTCTGCTGGTTGGACTGGTTGCTCTCGGGGTCGGTGCCGGTCAGCTCATCCTGGGTGCAGCCGATCGGGGCCCGTCCGAACTGCTCAACGCCCTGGTGCTGGCCTCTCATCAGCCGCTTCCCGCCGTCCTGTTGTGGCCCTTCCGAGTAATGGCGCGCGCGTTGGCGGCGACTACCTCCGCAGCCTGGTTCTCGGCAATCGGCCCTGCGGTGGCTATCCTGATTGCGCATTATGTGTGGGTCATTCGATCGGATGCCGCATTCGAAGAGGCGGCAGCCGATGCGTCGTTCCGGCGCGCCCGCCAGATCGCCGATCGCCGCCGGGGCGGAACTTCTCCAGCGAGGAGCGGGGTATCGGCGCCGGTCTACCGGCTGCGGCCGCAGGGCCGTCCGGCCGGTGCGATTCTCTGGAAGAACCTCAACATGCTGGCACGCCGAATTCGCGTGGTTGTCGGGGTGGCGGTCACCGTGGCACTGGCAGTGGTTGCGTTCATCGTGTCATTGCGCCCCAGTGGCGTCGCTGCGGACGTCATCGCCGCTATGGCTCTCATGTATGCGGGCTTTCTCTACCTTGGCGGCTCGCAGGTGGTTCGTAATGATCTCCGCTCCGACCTGCTGCATCTCGACCTGCTGCGGACCTACCCAATCAGCGGGGCGGCACTCGTGGGGGCTGAGTCGGCCGCCAGTGCGCTGATCACCAGTGCTGTGCAGATCGGCCTGTTCGTGATCGCATATCTGGCGGTGTTCGGCCAAACCGACACCGGGCTGTCGCTGGCCCAGCGTACCGCGCTGCTGGGCGTCGCGATCCTGCTCACGCCCGCGATCAACGCGATCGGCTCCGCGATTCAGAACGGCATGGCCCTGCTCTTTCCCGCCTGGGTGCATCTCGGCACGCATCGGCCGAGCGGGGTCGAAGCCGTGGGCCAGAGCATGCTGGGGATGCTGCTGCAACTGCTGCTTCTGGCGGCTGCGCTCATCGGCCCGCTGATCGCGGCAGCGGTGGCATTCGCGCTGCTTCGAGGGCTATTCGGATTGGCAGCGGCTCTTCCGGCCGTGATCCTGTTCCTCGCCGGGATCGGGATCGAGCTCTTCCTGCTGCTGAGCTGGCTGGGCCAGGTGCTGGATCGGACCGATGCAGGAGTGATCGCGGCCGACCGCACCAGTTGAGTGGGACTATCGCATCCTGGTACCTGGGCGTAGAATCAGCAATACCCGGTTACCGGAGCTCGCGCCTGGTGAAAACAAAACCGATCCAGTTACTGCCCGACAGCGAACCAGCCGACTCAGCCGCCGGGCTGGATTTCGAGCCGCTGCTCGAAACCGAGCGGCTGGGGCTGCGTGAACTCACGGTGGCAGATGCCGGCATCATGCTGGCGCTGCTCACCGACGAGCGCTTCATGCGCTACGTCGGCGATCGTGGCGTGCGAACCGTGGAAGAGGCCCAGCAGTATCTCAAAGACGGCCCCATCGATTCGTATCGGCGGTTGGGATATGGGCTTTATCTGGCGGTACGGAAGGCCGACGGACTTCCCGCCGGGATCTGCGGGCTGGTAAAGCGTGACGCCTTGCCGGATCCGGACCTGGGATACGCGCTGCTGCCCGGATCGCGCGGCGTCGGCTTCGCCCGTGAAGCGGGTGAGGCGGTCGTGCGCCACGCTCGCGACGTGCTCAAGCTGCCCCGCCTGCTCGCCATCGTCACTCCATCCAACTACGCTTCGATCCGGATTCTCCACCGGCTTGGGTTTCGGGTTGAGGGGCCGCTCCGGCTTGCTCCCGGCGAGCCGGAGCTTCGACTCTTTGCCTGCCAGCTTCAGACTCGTGCCGGCGGGTTCGACTCAGCTTCGATCCGTCCCTGATCGGATCGTGCCCGTCTCAGCTCCTTCCGCTCTACCCGCCTGATTTCCACCTGACCATTGCGGTGTCGGGCCTCGAACGCCGTCTGCGAATAGGTGGAGGGTCCGTGGCGTAGACTGCCATCACGCAGGTCATACACTGACTGATGCCAGGGGCACTCCACGGTGCAATTCCGGACCTTACCCTTGTGGAGCGGTCCGCCGGCGTGGGCACACTTGTCGGCGATCGCGAAGATCTCGTCTCCTTCGCGGTACAGCAGCACGCCGCGCGTCTTCCAATCGGCTCTGGTCGGCGTGCGATCGGGCAAATCGCTCCAGGCCAGCACCGGCGTCCAAGTGTCAGGGCCGTCGAACCGGTCGCGGTGGTCTACCCCAACTTTGTGATGATAGACCAGCCGGCCGCCGATCCACGATGACACGACAGCTCCGGCAAAGCCGATCGCGGAGAGTGCCGCGCCGCGGCCCCGATGGCCGCTGCGGCGTTCGCGCACCGACGCGAGCAGCAGGACCGCACCGACGGTATTGATCACGGCGTGCAGCGCTGCCGCGCTGAGCGACCATTTCGGTGCGGTGGAATAATCTGCCAGCCCGGCAAGCGCGGTGGGAGCGGCGGACACCGCGGCTATTTCGGTAAGCCGATCGCCAAACTGCCCCGCCCGCCGGTTGCCGCCGACTGCCGCGACCAGATCGAACGCTTCGGCGAGTGTCCATGACCCGAGGACGAGATCGGTGAGCGCCGGATGGAACGGATGCCCCAGCCAGGTGCCGTGCAGTACATCGGCGGTGCGGCGGGCCGGTTCTCCGCCACTCAGCACCGCCTGGTGGACCGCCCGAGAGGTTTTCTTTCCGAGGGATTCCATGCCGGGCGTCCGATCGACAGCCCGCCCCGCAGTCTGCATCAACATCGCAATTCCTCCCGACTCCACCTGGATGACAGGCCAGGCCGTCAGATCCGCGCGGGGTACCCGGTCACGCTGAAATCATCCATCACCTGAGCGGCTTCGACTCCGCGCTGGAGTACGCCGATCGACCGGGCCAGGCCGGCGGCCGCTCGGGGCCATTGCTCATCCGGCGCCGCTGCAACCTGCGCCAACGCCAGCGTCAGCACGCGATGCGCCCGCCGGAGCCCCGCCACCGCACTGATTCGCGCGGCGGTTCCTCCCAGGCGAACATCCTTTTCCATGGCGGAAATCGTGTCGCCCAGCGCATCGAGCCGCTTGGCCATGGCCGAACGAAACATCGTGCGCTCCGCCGCCGCGGTATGCGCATGCGCCGGGCTGGCCGGCGTCTCGACAGCCGCCTGCACGACCTGCACGGTCGGCTGCAGTTGCGGCGTCTGGGACGTACACGCCAGCATTACGCCGATAACGGCGGACGTCATCGTCCAGAGTACCGTCTGCATCAACCACCTCACCCCAAGGCCGCTGATCGCGGCGTCCTCTGTACCATAGGTCCGACCGGCGCTCCCGGTCGTGACTACGGTCACAGCACTGGTTCAGGCGCGAGGATGGAACTTTCGATGGACGTTGCGGAGGTACTCACGATCGACGTGGGTGTAGATCTGGGTCGTGGCGAGATCGGCGTGACCCAGCATTTCCTGGACGGCGCGCAGGTCGGCGCCGCCTTCCAGCAGATGGGTGGCGAAACTGTGACGAAGAGTGTGCGGAGTCACCGGCTTGGTGATGCCGGCCCGCTCTGCCGCGCGCTTCACGACGCCCCAGGCGCCCACCCGCGAGAGCGGCGCGCCGCGAGCGTTCAGCAGGAGCCGGCCCCGGCTGGCGCCTTTATCGAGTGTGGGGCGAATGGTATGGAGATAGACCGACACGGCGCCGATCACACCGCGGCCGATTGGCACCAGCCGCTCCTTGCTGCCCTTGCCGAATACCCGAACCAGCCCTTCAGTGAGGATCAGGTCGGTAAGGCCCAGCCCGCAGAGTTCGGAGACTCGCATTCCGGCGCCG
>DASSTY010000420.1:0-6089 GCA_035707585.1 Gemmatimonadales bacterium | reverse complement strand
CTGGCTGATTACGGTCTCTTTGTCGTGATGCCAGACTACGGACGCCTCCTACCGATCGATCGGTAGTCCGCTCGGCACGCTGTCCGGAATGGCCGAAGTGAGGTCGCGGGCTGCCGGATCGGTCAGCGCCTTCATGAACGCCGTGATCTGGTCGATCTGCTGGTCGGTAAAGACTACACCATTCAGCAGTGTATCGCGGTGGGCCAGAATCCCGTCGAAATTCTGCTGCAGCGTACCCTGGAGAGTGGGGTCGACCTGGCTCACGTCGTAGTCGCGCAGCTTGAGATCGGATTCGCTGTAATGCGCCACGAACGCGCGCAGGTCGGTGATGGCGCCGTCGTGTCCGTAGGGGCCGGTCAGTTCCACGTTCCGGAGCGGAGGAGTGCGGAAGGCGTATTGATCCGTCATGTTGCCGGTGACCCGCATCCGGCCGAAGTCATCCGTGCCGCCGGCTCCGTCGCCTGCGCCCGGGCCGATCTGCGCCACCGCCACGTCGTGGAACTTGTTGTCGGTGAAGGCCGGCCCATTGTGGCAAACCGAGCACTTGCCCTTCATGAAGAGCACCGCGCCCGCCAGTGCATCGGGGCTGAGTGCGTCGTCATCGCCCGCCAGGAAGCGATCCCAGGGTGAATTGTTGAACGCAAAGCGGGACACCAGAAAGCCCGCGATGGCGTTGCTGGCATAGGCGAAATTCATGCTGTCGAACGGCACGCCGGGATAGGCCGCTTCGAACATCTCGCGGTACTTCGGAATGGCGCCCAACCGGGTCATCAGCCCCGCCCAGATCTGCGCCTCATCGTTGTCGGTAAATCCGGCCAGCTCGTTGCCGCTGGTCCCCCGCATCTCGGCCGCTGTGGCGGGCGGGAACATCGGCTGGGCGGAGAGCGCGCCGAATTCGAACACTTTCTGCATTGCGGGCGTGACCTGAGCGCCGGCCGGTGTGTGAACCGTGCCGTCCTGCAGCTGCACGCGGCCATCCCAGAACATCGAATTGAGCTGGGTCAGGTTGAAGACGGCCGGAGAATTTCGCGCGATCGGCGTACCGGTGCGATTGGGTCCCAGCCCGGTGCCGCCGGTGCCGATCGAGAGGCTGCGGGCATCGCTGGTGGAGCGCGCCGGGAGATGGCAGCTCATGCAGGAGATGTCGCGATTGCCGCTCAGCTCCTTGTCGAACGCTAACGCCTGACCCAGTGCGACCAGCGCCGGGCGGACCGTGGCCGGCTTCGCCAGGGCGGTGATGTGGCGCTCCGCGGCGAGCTGCCGAACCTCATCGGCGGTGCTGTTGGTCGGTGGCGGGGTGATCGAGTCGCCCCCGCACCCCGCAAGGGCTCCGAGAAGCAGCAGCGCCGCGGCTGTTCCTGATCCACGCATGGCACATCTCCCGAATCGATGGGTCTGGTAGTCCATGTGTGAGATCGAAATTTCCCCCCAAATCCCGACACGCCTCCGCCACGCCGAGCCGCCCCCTTTCGCGGTTCCGGCGCGCGCCGTATCGTAGGCGCACCTCCGGGGGTGAAATCCACGATGAACGGAATCAGTCGGGTCTATTGGCGGGAGCTGGAGCCGCTGCTGGACGAGGCGCTGGAGCTGGCGCCCGATGAGCGGCGCCGCTGGCTCGATCGGCTCGCCGCCCAATCGCCCCGAATCGCGCACGACCTCGAACTGCTCCTTCGCGGCGATCTGGCTGCCGAGCGCAGCGGATTCCTGGCGGGCCAGCTGGATGTGAGCCTGAAGGGGATGCAGTTCGGCGCCTATCGTCTGGAGCGCCCGCTGGGCCAGGGTGGCATGGGCGCCGTCTGGCTGGCCAGCCGGGCGGACGGCCGTTTCGAGGGAAAAGCCGCCGTCAAGATTCTCAATCTGGCGCTGGTGAACGCCCCTGGTCAGGAACGCTTCCGGCGGGAAGGCTCGGTGCTGGCGCGGCTGGCCCACCCGGGAATTGCCCGGCTGCTCGACGCCGGCGTGGGCGGCGCCGGCCAGCCTTATCTCGTGATCGAGTACGTTGACGGCCAGCCGATCGACAGCTTCGCCGAACAGCACCGGCTCGGTACAGTCGAGCGGATCCGTCTGGTGCTTCAGGTGCTGGCCGCGGTGGGACACGCCCACGCCAATCTGGTGGTGCATCGGGATCTCAAGCCGTCGAACATCCTGGTAACCGCAGACGGCACGGTCAAACTTCTCGACTTCGGAATCGCCAAGCTGCTGGACGGCGTGTCGGGCAGCGTCGCCGGCGGCAGCCGTTCGACTCTGACCGTGGACGGCGGGCAGGTGCTGACCCCGCGATTCGCCGCTCCGGAGCAGATCCGCGGCGAGCCGCTTACCACTGCGACCGATGTCTATTCGCTCGGCGTGCTGCTCTATCTCCTGCTGTCCGGCAGGCACCCGACACCCTGCGACGCCGACTCCCCCGCCGCGGCAGTCCGCGCCGTGCTCGAAGCGGAGCCGCCGCGCCTCCGGCTGGGCGACCTCGACAACGTGCTGGACAAGGCGCTCAGAAAAAACCCGGCGGAGCGCTACCAGACCGTCGCGGCGTTGGGTGATGATCTCGGCCGCTACCTCCGCCAGGAGCCGGTCAGCGCCCGGGCTCACTCACTGCCGTATCGGATCGGCAAGTTCGTCCAGCGCAATCGCGTCGCGGTGGTGGCGGGTGTGCTGGTACTGGCCACGCTGGCAATCGCGACGGCTGTAACGACACGCCAGATGCTGGACGCGCGGCGGCAGCGCGACCAGGCTCGCATTCAGCGCGACCTGGCGATCTATCAGGAGCAGCGTGCCACTGCTTCCAGCTCGTTCATGCAGTTTCTGTTGCAGAGCATCGCTCCCACCGGCAAAGCCTACACGATGCAGGAACTGCTGGATCACGCCCGCGAGCTGCTGGGGACGGTCTATCGGGGAGATCCGCGCTTCGAGGCACGGATGATGGTGGAGCTGGCCGACCAGTATTTTGAGCTGCACGATCGCCAGCACGAACTGCCTTTGCTGGTCGATGCCGAGAAGCTGGCCTCCCAGTGGGATGATCCCGAAACCGCGGCGTACGCCGCCTGTCGCCTGGCCAAAAGTTCTGCCGACGACGGCGACTCCCCCGCGGCCGGCCAATATCTGGCAAGGGCGGATCGATATCTGGCGGCTACCGGCGAGCGCCCGCTCGGACCCCAGGTCGAATGTCTGCGCGCCCGCTCGGCGCTGGCGCGGCTGCATGGCGCAACGGCCCTTGCGCTCGCGAACGCGCGCCAGGCAGTCGCGCTCGGCGTTGCCGCCGGCGACACCATCTCGCTGCGCCATCTCAGCGCCGTCAACGAGGTAGCGCGCGCACTGCACGATGACGATGAGATCCGGGCCTCGCTGGAAACCACCCGCCAGATTCTCGCGGTGCTGAAGCGCACCGGCCGTACCCAGACGCTCACCATGGTGGTGGAACGGTCCAACGAAGCGGCGCTGCTGGCGCGGCTGGGCGAGATCCGCGCGGCTGCGCAACTGCTGCCGGACGTGCTCCAGCTCGCGCGGGGGATCGATCCGAAGGCCGAGCCGCCGACCTATCTGATGCTGTTGCACGCCGAGCTCGCCGACCGGCTCGGGCGACCCGACACTGCGCTCGCGATCTACCGTCGCGCACTCGTCACCGTCAGGGAGGAATCGGATACATCCTACCGGGTGCGCACACTGAACGGGCTGATCGGCGTTTTAATCGAGCAGCGTCGACTGGATGCGGCGAGACGGTACCTCGATTCAATGACCACGATCGTGTCGCCACTGGAACGATGGCAACCGGAACTGCTGCGCGCGCGGTTGCGGTTTGCGGCAGGAAAGCGCGCCGCAGGATTGCGAGATTATCTGGCCGTGCTTGCGACTCGCGGGTTTCCCGGCCGGGGGCACAGCACGCCCTACTACGCCGAGGCGGTGCTCAGAGCTGCCGAGATGGCATGGGAAAACGGGAACGCGCTCGAGGCCGATTCACTGGCGAGAAACGCGCTGTGGGTGGCGCGCGAAGAAGGCCACCTGGCGGACAGCAGCGGAGTGATCGGCTCGGCGTTGCTGCTGCTCGGACGAACGGCGTATGCCTCGCATGCGTCGGCCCGCGCCGCCGAGCAGCTTCGCCGGAGCATGTCGCCGTTGAGTAACGGCTACGGTTCTGACGATTGGCGGGTGGGAGCGGCGCGCGCACTGCTCGACTCGGTATCGGCCGCGCCCTCGCTGGCTTCGTCTACCAGGATGTGATGGAGGAGGAGGCGCGCCTTGCGCCAATCCCGCTGGACCGTCCGCTCCGAAACGCCCCGCATGAGGGCGATATCTCCAAAGGTGAACCCCGCGAAAAAGTGAAGATCCACTAGCTCCGCCAGCGCCGCATCGAGCTCGCCCAGTTCGGTGAGCGCTGCCCCCAGCGATTCCAGCTCATCGCTCGCCATGGTAACCGCGGCGGGCGAGGCCAGCTCCTCCACCAGCGTGATCTCGAGGTCACGTCCGCGTTTCACCGCGCGCCGGCGTCTGGCGTAGTCGATGACCAGGCCGCGCATCGCCCGCGACGCGTAGGCGAAGAACCGCGCCTGATCGGGGAAGCTCGGCCCCGACCGGCTGGTGATGTTGAGATACACCTCATGGACCAGAGTCGTGGCGCCGAGCGTCAGCGCCTGCCCCTGGCCGCGGAGCTGCCGCTCAGCCAACCGCCGCAACTCATCGTAGAGCATGGTGAAGAGCTGATCGGCGGCACAGGGGTCGGCGCTATCGGCCCGGTGGAGCAGATCGGTCAGATCGGGGTCGGCCATCCTGCCAGTATGGGGTGCCGTACCGGGCCGTGCAATGCGGCCGGGCTGAGTCGTCTTAGGAAAAAGCAAAGAAAACGCTTGAGTTATTCGCGAAACGGCGATACCATCAATAGCAATTCGGTAAACAGGCCAGGAGGTTGGCATGACGCGGCTCCAGATCGGCGGATTCACGGTCACAGAAGGGGTTCACCCGTCCGGGACCGGCCTCCCCTGGCATCACCATGATGGTCCCACCATCTGTTTCGTCCTCGATGGCGGCTTCACCGAGGGGTACCGCGGCCGTGCCATGGATTGCACGCCTGGGCTGCTCAAGATCACCCCGGCAGGCGAGCGGCATTACAATCGGTTTGACCGCGGCGACGCCCGCGGGCTGATGGTCGAGATCGAGCCCAACCGGGCCGATACGCTCCGCCCCTATGCCTCGGTGCTCGATGAGACCACCCATACGCGGGGAGGGCTCCCGGCATCGCTGGCGCTTCGGGTTCGGCAGGAGCTCCATGCGGCCGACAATACCGCCCCGCTCGCGGTCGAGGGGCTGCTGCTGGAACTGATTGCCAGTGTCGGCCGCGCCCGCCAGCCGGCAGGCGCCGACCAGGCCCCGCGTTGGCTGGAACAGGCGCGTGAGATCATCCATGCCAGGGTTGCCGAGGGAGTTTCGCTCACCGAACTGGCGGAGGCGGTCGGGGCGCATCCGGTGACGCTGACCCGCGCGTTTCATCGGGCGTTCGGCTGCACGGCCGGCGAATACCTGCGCCGCGTCCGACTGGAGCGGGCGCTCCACTGGCTGGCGAACACCGATCGTCCGTTGGTGCGGATCGCACTGGAATCGGGGTTCGTCGACCAGAGTCATTTCTCGAATTTCTTCCGGCGGCGCGTCGGTGTTTCGCCGTCGACCTATCGGCGGAACTTCCGCCAGGGTCAGGCGAGCTGAACCAGTCCCGAGCGAGCAAACTCCTCCAGGTACGGCCTCCCTACCGGCTGGACTTCACGGTCAGCGCGCTCCGCCGGCTGCCGGGAAATCTGGTGGACCGGTTCACGCCTGGCGGACAGTGGGTCCGCGCGCTGCATCGGGGTGACGATCTCGTCGTCGTTCGCGCGGCGCAGTCGGCGCCCGATCAACTCGCGGTCGAAATCGACGCTCCCCAGGCGCTCCATGCGCCGGCGCTCGCCACGGTCGTCCGCATGCTCGGGGTCGAGCGCGACGTCGCTCCCTTTCATAGCGCGGCCAACGCGATTCCCTGGCTGGCGCCGCTGGCCGATCGGATGCTCGGCCTCAAGCCGCCGAGATACCCCACGTTATGGGAAGCGTCGGTCAACGCCATCGTCTTCCAG
>DASSTY010000419.1:0-2441 GCA_035707585.1 Gemmatimonadales bacterium | reverse complement strand
GCCGGATTGGTGACGGTGGCCGTGCTATTCAGCCCGATGTCCACCAGCCAGGTATACGCCGGCAGCGCCTTGGCCACTTCGTCGAGAATGTGGGGCCAGACGTAGCGGTCGCCGTCGACCGTCCGGATGACGCTGATCTGCGAGACCAGCGAATCGCGAATGGTTTCCTGCCGCCGCTTTGCCTTGATGAAGGTTTCGAAGCGCCGGTGCTCGGCCTGGGCTTCCTCCACCTGGGGGCGGAGCCGGCCGAGCTCGTGGGCGCTGGAAGTGTAGATCCAGCCCAGCCAGCCGATCACCCCGATCCAGCAGGCGACGGCCAGCACCAGCAACGGGTCCTTGACCCGGGTGCCCACGGCCTGAATCCGCTGGCGCACGGCGGCCATTGGATTGCCGCTGGTCTTGCGCTTCTGGCCGGGACGAAGATTGATCGTAATCATGCCGGTGATATCCGGGTAACGGGTCAGGCCGCCGCGCGAAGCGCGAGACCGATGGGCAGCATGAGCAGCGGCGCCACCTGGTCCATATCCATCAGATCGAAAACGCCGTCGGCGACCTGAAGCCGCTCGAGCGGATTGGCAAGCTGCACCGGGAGCCGTAGCCGATCGGCCAGTACGTGGGTGAGCCCCGGAATCCGGGCACCGCCACCGGTGGTGTAGAGCCGGCTGAGCCCGGCGCCAGAACGACTCCCCGACTGCAGGAACGCGGCGGCGCGCTCAATGCCGACCGCCAGCTCCTCGCCCCGGGTTTCCAGGAAGGGCGCCAGCAGGTCGGAGGTTTCGTTGGCCCGGAGCATCGCGTCGGCCTCTTCGGCCGAGATGCCGCGCTCGCGCTGCATGTCTTCCCGAAAGCGCCGGGTGCCGATCGGGATGTCCCGGTTAAGGACCGGGATGCCGTCGTCCAGGATGTTCACCTGGGTCATCTCGTGGCCGACATTGACCAGCCCCACCATGCCGTTCATGGCGTCGGGATAGTTGATCTCAAAGGCGTTGTGGAGCGCAAAGGCGTCGACATCGATGATCGAGGCTTCCAGCCCGACATCGGCCAGCAGCGACATCTTGTGCTCGATCAGTTCCCGCTTGGCCGCCACCAGCAGGGCGTTCATCTGCAGCCCCTCGGCCTCGGGATCGAGAATCTGGAAATCGAGCTCCACGTTTTCCATGTCGAAGGGAACGTGCTGCTCGGCCTCCCAGCGGATCATGCTGCGGGCTTCGGCCTCTTTCATCCGATCCATCGCGATCTTCTTGACGATCACGTCGCGCCCGCCGACCGCGCAGACGACCTGCTTGCTCTTGATTCCCGCCGTTGACATCAAGCCCTTGATGGCCTCGGCGACCAGCCCGGGGTCCATGATTTCGCCTTCGACGATGGCATCATCCACCACCGCGGTGGTTGCCACCTTGGTGAGGACCGGCTCGCCGCCGCTGTGGGAGATCGCAACGAGCTTGATCAGCCCGCTGCCGATATCGAGACCCACCGTGGTCCGTTTCCGACCGAACAGTGCCATAAGCGCCTGGATGTTTTGGGAGACCTGATCTGTTTCGTTATAACCCGGCCCGTGAGGAGCAACCCATGTGCCAGCTACTGCACTCCGGGGTAACATTTGTCTTTACAAAGAGTTAGGCCTGCATTGCCGACACTATTTGAGCGCTTGCCAGGGCCTGCCGCCTACCTTTTGCCCGGTCTTTCTCACCTTGCCTAGCACGGCTTCAGTACAGTGCAGCCCAGCTCCGCTCGCTCAGTGGCTTGATCGAAGCGGCACCCGCCAGGGCGCGGCTTACGGCGCAAGCGGAGTAATTCACCACCGAGTTACCGGTGATTACCGTCGGGTCGAGGTCCGCGTTCTCAGCCATGACACCGCCGTAGATGTGGCCGCCGGTGCCGGTGCTGGTCAGGTTGCCGAGCACGACCACTGGGCCGTAGAACTCGACGCCACCGGACATATCCAGATCTCCCCGCACCAGAAGGATGCCCTGCCCGCGGCCGCCACTGATGCGAACGCTGCCGGAGGCGTAGATGATCGGGAAGTAGTTGAAGCACTGGTCATAATGGGTGCTGCCGTCGGGCTCGCCCCAGTTGGTTGCGTCGGCATAGTTGCAGCGCCCGCGGGTTCCGACCGGCGAGCCGGACGGCACCGCCAGGGTATCAGGCGCGAGCCCATTGACCGTGCCGCTGATAGTGATGTCGGCAGCGTCGGCCAGTTCGTCGAAGCTGGTGGAACCGAACTGGCGGAAGGTGCTGTCCGTGACCGTGGAGTCTTCCTGGACCGGCGGGTCGCCGCTGACGCACGCCGGTGGCGAACCGCCGCAGTTGGAGCCGTTGGTGCGGATCGAGAGATCGCTGCCACGAATGCCGGGCTGATCGGCCGAGAGCGGCGGGCACGATGAACCCCAGCCGGTACCCAGATGGTCCTGACCGCTCACCTCGGCAGAGCCGCCGAGCGT
>DASSTY010000418.1:0-6808 GCA_035707585.1 Gemmatimonadales bacterium | reverse complement strand
GGCGATGCCGAGGTTGCGGGCAGCGGCGGGGCCGGCGTTGGTGCCGGTCTGGATGACGCGGGCTCCGGCCTCTAGTGCGATGGCGCGGGAATCGTCGCTCGACCCGTCATCCACCACCACGATCTCATCGGCGGCGCGTCGTTGCGCACGAACCGAAGCCAGTGCACCCGGCAGGTAGGCCGCAGAGTTGTAGCTGGGAATTACTACCGAAACAGTCGCCCGCACCCGACCTCCCGTAGCGCCGATCGCAAATCGCGGACGCCGTACGGGTCCGACTTACTCTAGATGCGGTTTTGCAACGGATGCGTCGGTGACAGTCCTCACCGCTTCATTCAGTACCCGGGTGAGCCGGCGGGCGGCACCATCCCAGCCATGCTCACGGCGGGCCAGCTCCCACGCCGCCAACCCGGCCCGGGCGCGCGCCGTGGAGCTCTCCAGCAGATCCACGATGCGATCGGCCAAGGCGGCGGGATCGTCAGCCACGAATTCGCTGGCGAGATCATCCAGCCCGAGGCCGTTGGCTGCCACCGAGGTAAGCACCACCGGCGTACCCACCGCCCACGCTTCCAGCACCTTGTTCTTGATCCCGCCGCCGCTCCGCATCGGCGCGATGGCCACCCATGCGCGCCGGAGCTCCTCGGCCATGCTGGGCACCGGTCCGGTCACTTCGATTCCCGGTTCGCTCGCGAGTCGTCGGATTCGCTCAACCGGCCGCCGGCCAACGATCCGGTAACGCGCCCCGGGAACCCGCGCCCGCACCCGCGGCCACACAGCCCGGGCAAACCACTCGGCCGCGACGAAGTTCGGGCCGTAGTTCATCACGCCGGAGAACACGACGGTTGGCTCGGCGCTCTCGTCGGCGGGGCTGGGCGGCGCCGAGATCTCGACCCCATTGGGCACCAGATGCACCGAGTCTCGACCGGCCAGGCGACCCAGCGCCAGCACGTCGGCCGGGCCCACCGCGGTGACAGCCGGCAGCCGGCGAACGATTTCGCGCTCGTAGCGACCGAATTCCAGCGCAGCCCGGTAATAGCGAAGCCGCCATGGCGCGCGCCGGACTTCCCGCCAGTTGATCAGCGCCATGCAGTCGAACCGGTCGGCCACGGCGGGTGGAAAGCCGGGGCGGAAGCCGAGGAACTCGGCGCCAGGCCAGAGCAGCGCGGCGTCGAAGTGCTGGCGCCCGAGATGCCGGTCTACCGCCACCGCCAGCGCATCGCTGTCGAACTGGCTGGGAAGCCAGGTCCAGCGGCCGTGCAGTGTCACCGGGCGGAAGGTGATCTCGGCCAGATCAGGCTCCGGATCGCCGGCAGCCATCTGATGCGGCGGGGCGATCAGCGTGATGTCCCATTGCTCGGCCAGCGAGCGCACCAGGTGGTAGACGCGCAGCGAATAGCCGTCGTCGATCGGCCAGATCGGCACCGTAGCCACGGCCAGCAGAGACGGCTTACTCATCGAGTCCCGCGAAATACAGCCGCTCATATGCGTCCGTCATGGCACCGATGGTGAACTCGCGCTGCGCTCGCGCCAGCGCATTGGCGCCAAGCCGGCGGCGCTCGACGGGATTTTCCAGCACGACCCTCAGCGCCTGCGCCAGAGGAGCGGCTTCTCCCGGAGGCACCAGGAGTCCCTCGACTCCCGAGGTGATTGCCTCGGGAATCCCCGACGTCGCACTGGCGATGACCGGGTTGCCGGCATGCATCGCTTCCAGTATCGCGAGCGGGAGCCCCTCCCAGAGCGAAGGCATCACGAAGATATCGGCGGCCGCCTGGAGATCGGGAATGTCGTTGCGATGCAGCAGAAGGTGGGCGCGGCGCTTCCAGTTCCGCTCGGCAATGAACTGTTCCAGCGCCTCCTGCTCTTCTCCGCCGCGACCGCCGGCGATGGCGAGCCGCCAAGGAACGGCAATGCCTTCATCTTCCAGCTGCGCCAGGGCACGGAGCAGGACGATGTGCCCCTTACGCGTAATCAGGTTTCCCACCGCCAGGAGCAGCACCTCATCATCGCGCAGCTGCAGTTCCGCCCGAATGCCGGCGGGGTCGCCGGGGCGCACCGGTACGCCGTTGGGCACCACGGTCACGGCGTCTTCCGGCAGGCCGAGGTCCTGATCGAGCGTGCGCTTGGTATCCTGCGACACCGCCACCGCCGCGGAGCTGATGCGGAATGCCCAGCGCACCGCGACGCGCCGGCGCAATGCGGCCGTCATCTTCTGATTGCCGTGCATGGTGATGATGTGCGGCACCCGAGCCAGCCGGGCGCCAGCGGCGCCGTACACCGCCATCGAGAATTCGTGGCTGTGCACCACGTCGATTTGCCGGCGACGAAAGAGATCGGCCATCCTGCCCACCAGCCCCGCATCGAGGGTGCGGTTGAGCACGAAGCCTTCCCACTCGAACCCGTTCTCGCGAAACTGATCCGCCAGCCACCCGGGCCGAGCCGCCGGCCCGACAGGAATGACCTGGTGGCCCCGGCGGCGCAGCTCCTCCGCCAGTTGAAACACGACGACTTCCGCGCCACCATGCCCGCTGCTCTCCAGCATCATGGCAATGCGCAGGCGGCCCGGCTTCATCGCCTCTGAATCCATGCAACGCTCTCCCGCCAGAAGGGGCGCGGATCGGAGAGCCGGAAAACTTCGTTCCGGTCGCCAGGGCGCCAGAGCTTCAGAAAATCGAGCACCACCCGCCAGCGGCTGGGTGCGCCCGGCGGCAATGCCAACTTTGCGGAGCTGTACCGCAGCCGCGCCAGCAGGTGATCGAGATCGCCCCACCACCAGCGGCTCCGCACCCCAATCCGGTACCGGAGCACAGGCGCCGGGTGCTTTCCCAGCGCCGACTCCACCAGCAGCCGCGGAAAGTCGACGCCGGCATCGACCGCCAACTGGAGCGATCCCCAGAACCGGCCGTTGATCTCCATCAGGAAGGGTGTGCCGGTGTTCTGGTCCACCTTGTACTCCACCATCGCGACACCTTCCAGCCCGCATCGCTCGAGCAGCCGGCGCGAACGCTCCACCAGCTCGGGAGCGGGAGGAATGCTCTCGCGATACACGCTGACTCCGCCAGCCGGGGGTTTTTCGCGGATTCGACGATGGGCGAACTGCGCCACCACGCGGCCTTCCCACAGCAGCAGGAAGATACCGATACCCGGCCCCACGACCCGCTGCTGGAGCAGTAGCGGGTACGCAGAGTCCGGCAGCGTTGCGGCGTGCGCCCGAAGCGCACTCGGCGATGCCACCCGATGCACGCTCTGCTTGCTGCGGCTGGCCGGGTCGCCGCCGATGGACCGCGCCGGTTTGACTACCAGCGGGTAGCTCAGTGACTCGGGATCGAGCGCGGCAAGTTCATCGGCCGAGGCGATCTCCCGCTGCGCCGGCACGGCGATGCCCAGCTCGGGCGCCAGGCGCATCAACAGCGCCTTGTCGGAAGCACGGTTGAAGGCATCGAGACTGCTGAGCGGAATCCGCGCCGGCGCCAGCCGATCACGCGCCGGCAGGAGCGCCAGCACTGACGGCTCGGTGATTGGCAGGACCACCGCTGCCGATTCGCGTGCCACCACTTCGGCGATGCGATCGGCGAACCCCGCCGGGTCGGCCAGGGGATCGGGAGTAACCACCTCCGTGTCGCACCAGCGAGACCCGCCAGCCAGTGAGCGGGGAGTGGGATCAGTCACTATCACGCGATACCCCGCGCGCCCCAGCGAACGCACCGCGGCCAGCGCGGCCCGGTGAGCCCCGTCGGTTACGAGGATGGTCGCGGCAGCCACCGCTACCAGATCTCCGTATCGTAGGCGTACATGGCGTCGCCGTCCCCCAGCCCGATCAGCCAGTTGGCGGGGTCGCTGAGCAGCTCGGCGTGGTCACTGCGATTGGCCTTGTAGGTATAGGGCGAGCGGGCGCTCTCGCGGGGCACGAACCCGCGGCGCTCCAGCACGCGCCGGGCATCGGTGGTGGGAGCCAGCGTGCTCACGGCGTAAGCGCCGGCAGCGGCGGCACGGCGAGCGGCAGCCGATGCCAGCACCGCATCGACCCGTGGCTCGTCGGGATCACTCACCAGATCCAGAATGACGGCGCCGCGAAGTCCGTCGGCTTCGAGCAGTCGCATCAGCGCCACATAGCCGAGTATCTGGTCATCCCGCCTGAGCGCGATAGTTTCGATTCCGCCGAAGGGATATGAGGCGTACCGCCACTGGAGGTAGGCGGCATCGCGCACCACCGCCACCGGCCGAGTTGCGGCGACGCGATGCCAGAGATGGTCGAAGGCGTCGTCGAATCGGGTGACCGTCTCGAGCGAAGCGCCGGCCATCGAGGGGCGGCGGAGCGCCCGCCCGGCAGCGAGAGCCAGATCGGGCAAGGCACCGGCGATGCGGGCTGCGGCAACCCGCCCCGGCATTCCGGCCGGCAGCCGCCGGCGCAGCACCCGAGAAACACTGAGTGGCCGGATCAGCTTCACCTTACCGGAATCGAGCTCCTTGCCTCCCAACGCGAGGGTGACGCGATTGGCCACGGCGTTGGCGGAGGTGGACATCGGGAGTGGTGTAAGTGCGCGGTCCATCGCCTGCAGCTTGAGCGCCATGCCGCTGCCGCGCGCGGCAGGGTCCACCGCGAAATCGCAGCTGCAGGCCGCCGTAACGATATCGTCTCCCACTTTGACCCGGAGCGGAACCAGGCCGTGAGCTCCGACAACGGCACCGTGCTGTTCAGCGACGATAAAGGGCGGAATATCCGGATGCCGGGCGGGATTCTCGCCGGCCCGCCAGCGCCAGAGACGTTCGCGCGCGCCGCGGGGGCGCACCCCGAAGGCGCGATCCAGCAGCGCGGCGATGCCGTCGGCATCGGCCGGCGTGCCGCGGCGCACGATGACAGTTGAGCCGGTCACGACGATTCGAGCTCCAGCAGAGCGAGCCGTTTCACTTTCCCAGTATCGGTCCGGGGAATTTCCGAGACGAACCGGATTCGCCGGGGAATCTTGTAGAGCTCGAGCCGCGGCTTGCAGAAGCGCCGGAGGTCGGCCTCGCGGCGCTGCTGCGCATCACTCCGGAGCACCACGAACCCAACGACGGTCTGGCCGGTCAGTGGATCGGGTGCGCCGACCACCGCACAGTCGGCCACGTCCGGATGCTGCCGCAAGGCCTCCTCGACTTCGCCCGGCGAAATCTTGAGGCCATCGACGTTGATCTGCTCCTTGACCCGTCCCACCCAGGTGAGAAATCCGTCGGGACTGAGCACACCGAGATCGCCCGTACGGAGCCAGCCATCGTCGAAGAACGGAGCAGGATCGAGTCCCCAGTATCCGCGGGTCACGTGGGGGCCGCGGATCAGGATTTCCCCCGGCTCATCCACCAGCGGCCGTTCGGCGCTGCCCACCCGAATTTCCGTCCCTGGGGTGGCTCGACCGACAGTCGCCAGTCGATCGGGATGCGCGTTGTAGTGAATGAACGTGCTGCGGCTCGCCTCGGTGAGCCCGTAGTACATGTAGCAGCGAACTGATGGCAGCAGCGACAGCAGGCGCGCGGTGATGGCCGGGTCCATCGGAGCGGAGTTGACGATGATGTAACGGAGACTCGCTGCCGCCTGCCGAAAGGCACCGGGGAAGCGGTCGAGCAGAATTGCCATCCCGGCGGGAGTGCCGGGGAAGCTGGTCGCTTTCCAGCGCACCATCCGCTCGAGCACCCGGTTCACGTCGCGGAGCGATTCCTCGATGATGACCGTGCCGCCCAGCGTCCAATGCACGTGCAGGTGCGCCAGGCCAAAGAGATGGGTCAGCGACAGCGTGGTGAGCTCGCGTTCGTCGGAGCCGATCTCCGCCCACCGGGCGATACTGTGAACTGTGTGCTGGAGATTGTCGTGCGACAGCTCGACGCCCTTGGGCGTGCCGGTGGTACCGCTGGTATACATCACCAGCGCTGGTGCATCGCCCGAAGGGCAGAGCCGCTCTTCGGGAAGCTCGCTGTACGAGTCGAGATCGGGTGGAAAAACCAGATGACCGGGAACGCCGGCGTAATCGGGCCGCTCGGCCGGGCTGATCCAGAGGCGGGCAGCCAGATCGCGCCGCACGAAATCCAGGTGGGCCGGCAGCGAACGGTAGTCCACCAGCGCCACGGTGGCACCGAGCAGGTGGGTACCGAGGTAGGCGCAGACGTAGTCCACTGAATTGGGAAACGTCAGCACAACTCGATCGCCGGGCGCGACGCCCCGGCCGGCCAGCAGCGAGGCAAAGCGGCGAGCCCGGCTCAGAACGTCGGCGTAGCTGTGCGGCGCATCATCCGGCCCGACCAGGAACGTCGCACTGGGGCGGCGCGCGGCGGTGGCCAGAAAGTTCCGCGCGATGTTCATCCGCTGAAGGGGACTCCGCGCTCCTGCAGAAACGCCTTGATATCGCGAATCGAGCGCAGCGCCACCATCCGCTCGGGCTCCATGGCGTGACCGAACTGCTGCTCCACCGCGGCCGCGATCTCCACCATGCCGAGACTGTCCCAGGACGGAATCTGATCGGGTCCGTGGTCGTCCTGGTACTGATTCTCGTCGATCAGCAGGACGTCCACCAGGAGGGCACGGAGTTTCACGTCATTGGGGCCCATCAGGATCCTCTATCAGTTCGATGTTGACACCCTCGAGATTCGGCAGCACGAAATTGAACTGGAACCGGCCGATTCCCTGCTGCTTGTCGCGGGCGATGAAACGAATGCCGTCACCTTCCAGGCGCCGCTGGATGGGAGTGATGTCGGGGGCGCAGAACGCCAGATGGTGCAGGCCGCCGCGCCCCTGATTGTAGTTGGCGAGCATCCCGCCATCGGGAAGCATGAACTGGATCTGGGC
>DASSTY010000417.1:0-10940 GCA_035707585.1 Gemmatimonadales bacterium | reverse complement strand
CAGTATCTGAGTGAGAGCGGGGAGCGGTTGGCGGAGCTGCGCGACGACCTGGCGATGCTCGAAACGAACCGAGCCGATGCGCTGCACTCGTTACGGCTGCATGCGCACCGGCTGGTTGGATCGGGCGGCTCCTATGATTTTCCCGAAATCAGTCGAGCAGCGCGGACTCTCGAAGAACTGGCAATGCGAAGCGATGGTGAATCAGCCGAGCTCGAAGCCGCGGTCAATCGCGTAGCAGAAACCTTTCGCGACGCCGCGGCCGAGCTGGGAGATGCTTCGCCTCCTCAGTGATACGCCACCGCGCCGCTCGGGCGGCCCGGCTCCTCGGTAAAGTGCAGCCGCCCCTCACGGAATGATCCCCGCAGCGCCAGCGCCAGCACTTCTCCCAGTTCCTGCACCAGATGCACCTCGATCTGCGCCCGCACTTCATCGGGCAGGTCGGCCAGATCGGGCTCGTTCTCCTTTGGCAGAATGATGTGCCGGATGCCGGCCCGTACTGCGCCGAGCACCTTTTCCTTGACGCCGCCGATGGGGAGCACTCGGCCGCGCAGGGTGATTTCGCCGGTCATCGCGATATCGTGCCGCACCGGCCGCCCCGACAGCGCCGACGAAATCGCCGAGGCCATCGTGACACCGGCCGAGGGACCGTCCTTGGGGATTGCGCCGGCCGGCACGTGAATGTGGATGTCGCGATCGAACATCTCGTCGGGAATCTGCAGCAGCCCGGCGTGTGAGCGGGCATAGGTCCATGCCGCCCGCGCCGATTCCTTCATCACATCGCCCAACTGACCGGTAAGCACCAGCTCACCCTTGCCGCGCATGGTGCTGGCCTCGACGAACATGATGTCGCCGCCGGTGGGCGTGTAATACATCCCGGTGGCCACGCCGACTTCGTCTTCGCGCGCCATCTTTTCCGGGTGCACCTTGGGGCGGCCCAGCAGGTCGTCTACCATGCCGCGATCGACCGTGAGCTGGGTGACCTCGCCGGCGGCGATCTTGCGCGCCACCTTGCGCGCCAGCCGGCCGATTTCCCGCTCCAGCTGGCGGACACCAGATTCGCGGGTATAGCCGGTGATCACTTCGGACAGCGCCTCGTCGGTGATGGTGAGCTGGTTCTGCTCCAGTCCGTTCTCGCTGAACTGCCGTGGAATCAGATAGGTCCGCGCGATCTCCTGCTTTTCCCGTTCGGTGTAGCCGGCAAAGTCCACCACCTCCATCCGGTCCAGCAGCGGACCTGGAATGTTCTGAATGAAGTTGGCGGTGGCGATGAACAGCACCTCGCTCAGATCGAACGGCACGCCGAGGTAGTGATCGACGAAGGTGTCGTTCTGGGCCGGGTCGAGCACTTCGAGGAGCGCGCTGGCCGGATCTCCCTGGAACGAAACACCCAGCTTGTCCACTTCGTCGAGCAGGAAGACCGGGTTGCGGGTACCGGCCTGGCGCATTCCCTGAATGATCCGGCCCGGCATGGCGCCAACGTAGGTGCGGCGGTGGCCGCGGATATCGGCTTCATCGCGGGCGCCGCCCAACGATACCCGAACGTACTTGCGGCCCATCGCGCGGGCGATCGACTTGGCAATGGAGGTCTTGCCGACACCCGGAGGGCCCACGAAGAGCAGGATCGGTCCCTTGGCGATCTTGTCGTCTTCGTTACCGCTCACCGGCTTGTTGGGGCCGGGCACGGTGGCCGTGGCCTGGGGTTCGCCGTCGGGTTCGGGCGCGGGAGCAGTGGCAGCCGGTTCGGCCGGCCCGGTCCGCTCTTCGGCGCCATCTTCCTGGTCTCGCTGCATCCTGAGCTGCCGGACCGCCAGGAATTCCAGCACCCGATCCTTGACGTCGGTCAGCGCGTAGTGATCTTCGTCGAGAATCTTCTGCGCTTCGGCCAGACTCAGGTGCTCCGGGCTCCGGATGTTCCACGGCAGCTCGGCGACGGTTTCGAGGTAGGTGCGGATGACCTGCGATTCCATTGACTCGCGGCCGATCCGGCTGAGGCGGTTGAGTTCGCGGTCAACTTCCTTGCGAACATCTTCAGGGAGTTCCAGCTCGTCGAGCTTGGCGCGGAGGTCGTCGACCTCGCCCGCTTCGTCTTCCTCGCCCAGTTCGCGCCGGATGGTCTTGAGCTGTTCGCGAAGGAACATTTCGCGCTGGCGCTCGCCCAGCTCTTCCTGGACCTGGGACTTGATGTCTTCCTGGGCGTCCAGCACGCTGATCTGGCGCTGGACGTGCACCAGCACCCGGCGGAGGCGCTCCTCCACCGAGAGGGTTTCCAGCAGATTCTGGCGCTCGGCGGGGCCGATATCGATGTAGCCGGCGACCAGATCGGCAAATCGGCCCGGGTCGCTTACGCCGGCCAGGACCTGCTGCACCACTTCGTCCGGGAGCCCCGACTTCTGCCCCAGCTCGGCGGCGCGGGCGCGGGCTTCGCGATAGAGCGCGACGAAGGCCGGATCTTCCGGATTGAGCGGCTCCATCTCTTCGGCCTGGCGTACGATGGCCTGGAGATGCCCTTCATGTTCGCTATAGTGCATGGCGATGCCACGAAACTCGCCATGAAGCAGAAGCTGCATCCCGGCGAGCCCGCGCTGAAGCTGGCCGATACGAGCCACCGTACCAATGGTATGGAGCACTTCGGGGGTCACGACTTCTACATTCTGTCGCTGGGAAACTGCGAAGACCAGTTTATCCGGGGTCGCGAGGGCGGCTTCGATTGCCCGCAGCGTCGCCGGCCGGCCCGCGCCGATCGGCGCGGTCACGCCCGGGAAGAGCACGACCTCGCGCAGCGGCAGGACCGGCAGGGTGAGACGTTCTGACATCCAACTCTCCTTCCAACCCCCAAGGGGGGAGTAACGGACTTCGACCTGTTCGGAGTATAGTTAGCACCCCCCATGCCAGTGCCAGCCCCTGAATGGTGCGTTTACGCGGCTGACTTGGCATATCACGGCGGGGCGCAGGTCCAAACTGGCCGGACTGCCGCGAGCCGATCTGCCAATGTGGCGATGCCGATGCGTGGCGGATCGGTTGCCCTCGGGCCTGCGGCAGGGCAAATTGTTCTGGATTCATTCGGTACTACCCGTCGCACGAGGCGACCAGCCAATGCCGGAATCGAGCGAGCAGCCGTTGGCGAGCCGCCTGCGCGAGGCGCTGGGCTCGGATTACACCATTGAAGGTGAAATCGGCCGTGGCGGCATGGGCGTCGTGTATCGTGCTCGCGACGAACGGCTGCAGCGGCGGGTGGCCATCAAGGTGCTGCCGCCCGAGCTGGCGTTTCAGCAGGATATTCGCGCGCGGTTTACCCGCGAGGCGCAGACGGCTGCGCGGCTCTCTCATCCCAACATCGTCCCGATTCATACCGTCGGCGAAGGCCACGGGCTGGTCTACTTCGTCATGGGCTATGTGGACGGGGAGTCGGTGGCGGCGCGAATCAAGCGGCGGGGACCGTTGCCGGCAGAAGAAGTCCGCCGGGTCATGCGCGAAACCGCTGACGCACTGAGCGCCGCCCACGCACTCTCGGTCATTCATCGCGACATCAAGCCCGACAACATCCTGCTCGAGGGTCACCGCGGGCGGGTGATGGTCACCGATTTCGGCATCGCCAAGGCGCTGTCGTCCACGTCGGGCGCAACCCTCACCGGCGTTGGCGTGGCGATCGGGACGCCGTCGTTCATGAGCCCCGAGCAGGCCGCGGGTGAGCGGGAAATCGACGGCCGGAGCGACATCTATTCGCTGGGGATCGTGGGATACCACATGCTCACCGGCGAGCTGCCGTTCAGCGCACCGACTGTGGCCGGCATCCTGATGAAGCAGATTACCGAACCGGCGCCAGACGTTCGCGGCAAGCGGCCAGACCTGCCGGAAGACCTGGCGCTGGCGGTGGCCCGCTGCCTGGAAAAGGATCCGGAGCAGCGGTGGCCCTCGGCCGATGCGCTGCGGCGCGCGCTGGAGAGCCGCAGCGTCGGGGGGTATCAGCCAACCGGCCTTGGATGGCGAGCGGGAGCCCGGCCAACCGGAGCGCCGCCGGCTCGGCGCCCGCTGCCGAGCCAGCGGGGGATGCCGGTTCCGAGGGGACAGCAGCGCGCGCGGCTTTCACCCAGGGCCGCCGAGCGCCAGCCGCTCTCCGCCCGCCGGCGCGAACGGCTCCAGCGGCACGAGGACACTCCGCTTCCCGAAACCGGCGAACCGAAAATCGTTCGCGCCACCCGGGCGCGCTTCGCCAGTTGGGCGGCGGTAACGGTTGGGGCGTTCGGGGTTAACGTCGCCACCGGGTTTCATTCGCCGTGGTTTCTGATTCCGAGCGCGGCGCTGGCATGGGGGCTGGCCAAGAATTACGCCTCGCTGTGGCAGGCCGGGTACAGCTGGCGCGACGTGCTGAGCCGCCCGCCGGCACCCGACTCGGTAGAGCGCACCCTGGCCAAGGGCGGCAAGTTGCCGCGGACCGCGCCGCTGCCGCCGGCCTCCGAATTCGGCCGCCATTTCGGGGTGATATCGCAGATGCACAGCGACCGCGCCGCGATCTTCAAGCTGGTCGACAAGCTGCCGCCGGCCGAGCGGAAAGTCCTGCCCGAGATCAGCGAAACTGTGGACGGGCTGTACACCAGGGCGCTCGATCTGGCTCGCACGCTCAACGCGCTCGATACCGAAATTCAGCCCGAGACGATGCGGCAAATCGACGATCGCCTGGCCACTCTGGAGAGCGAGCCGCCCGGCGAGGAGCGCGACCGGCATCGCCGCCTCCTCGAGCGCCAGCGCCAGACCTTTACCGATCTGGAACAGCGCCGCGGCCAGGTGTCCGCCCACCTCGAGAGCTGCGTGCTGGCGATGCAGAACATGCGGCTCGATCTGCTCAAGCTCAAGTCGTCCGGCGTGGCCGACGTCATGAGCGAACTCACCATGGCCACGCAGCAGGCCAAGGCGCTCTCCCGCAACGTCGACAACGCCATCGCCGCCGCGGGAGAGATTCGCGATGCGATAAGCTAGGGCAGCGCCTTCAGCTGAGCCCTGGTTCCGTCGGTCAGTCCCCCGTCGTCGCTTACCTCCCACACCGCTCCCTGAATCAGGTCCGCCGCATTCAGGTTGTCGACCGACTTGCCCTGTACCAACCCGATGATTTCCAGCAGCCCGGCGTTATCCGAGACCGGACCGAAGGTGAATCGGTCGCTCTCGAAGCTCGGATTCCGGTGCGCGTTCACGCAAAACAGGTTGTAGACGATGGTGGTATCGCGCCCCGCCGGCACTCGCACTTCGCGCGCGGTGACCTGGGTACCGTTCTGAGTGGCGGTATCGGTGGCGATCAGCACCAGTCCGGCCGGAAACACCACGGTTGTGTCGGTGCTGTTGGCGTTGTGCAGCGTCATGCAGACGGCCACGAACCCGAGCGAGGTACCAACCTTATCTGCGGCGGCGCACGGGCCGTCGATCGCGCCCGCGCCGGTCATCTCTCCGTTGACCGAAACGCCCGCCGGCAGGGCGAACGGCGTGCCGGTGGGGTGCTCGAACGGATGGGGGACATCTTCGCCACCCAGGCCCGGCCCGGTCGGGTGGGAATCGCCGCCACAAGCCGCCAGCGAGCCGGCCAGAATCAGTAGAGCGTACTGCCAATGTCTGCGTGCTACACGCATCCGTCATCCTCCTGCGGGATCACCGCTTCAAGTCACGAAGTCAGGGAACAGTTCCGGTCAGACGCAGATGAGGGCGGTTCGTTCTCACAGATCCGTCATTAGCGCCGGCGAGAATTCCAGCCGCCTGGCAACGTCTCTGGGATGTGCGCCCGGTGAAGCATGGGCGCGTAACGGGTACACCATCCAAGGAGCGTTGCATGCGGAGGAGTCTCTTTTTCGCGCTGGCCGCGGCCGCGGTGCTGATGGCAGGGTGCGGCAGCGACAGTACAGGACCGGGCGGGGACAACGGGGGCACTGGCGGGACCGGCGGCACTGGCGGGGGCGGCGGCACCAATCCGCCGGCGGGGGCGTCATTCACCGCCCAATTGAGCGGGGGTGTAACCGCATCGTTTACCGGTACCGCCGCCTACGGCGCCGACACCGAGGCCGGCGATGACGCGTTCGGAATCGGGATGTCCGCCGGCGACACCGCGTCGGTCATCGGATCGATCGTGCTCTGGCGGCTGAATTCGGCGAAGCCGGGAACCGGAACCTACGCCGTAGCCGACATCAGCACGGGCAACGACCCCGACGCCAATCAGTTCGGCGCCGCCGTGCTGCTGGCCAACCACGGCCAGCCGGAGGAGGTTTGCCAGTCCACCGGCGGCAGCGTCCAGATCACCGGCTCGGGAGATCACCTCAAGGGCAACTTCACCCTTCAGCTCACCTGCCTCGACACCAGCAACCCGAGCACGCCTGTGACCGCTTCCGCAACCGGACAATTCGACGCGGTTGGCGGAGTCGTGTCGGGCCAGCCATGACCGTGGGAGGTCGTTCCATGCGCTACATCTCAACCATTCCGACGCTGGTGCTCGCGGCGCTGGCCGTAGCATGCAGCAATGACCCCTCCGCGCCGGCCGGCCAGATCGAGTACGGGTCGCCCGTCTCGGTGGGCAACGGGCAGGCACGCAGTTACATCGTGACGGCCGATGGCAAGCCGACCGAGGTCGGCATCGCGCTCTCGGAGACGGCGCTCGACGGGCTGCCGCCGGGCCAGTCCGAAATGGACTCGAAGTCCTATCTGCTGCCGCTGCCGGCCGACAATTCCACCGGTTACCAGGTGGTGGAGCTCGACTGGAACCCGGCGGGGCATCCGCCACCGCAGGTCTACACGGTGCCCCACTTCGACTTCCACTTCTACACCGCGTCTCTGGACCTGCGGAACTCGATCGTGCCCACCGATCCCGATTTCGTGGCCAAGGCCGACAGCAATCCGCCGGCCAAGTACCGCCCCGATGGATACATCTCACCGCTGGTGAACGGACATGCCCAGGCGGTGCCGATGATGGGGGTCCACTGGCTCAATATGGCGGCGCCCGAGTTCAACGGATCTCCCTTCACCGCCACCTTCATCTACGGCGCCTGGGATGGCCACTTCACCTTCGTGGAGCCGATGGTATCGCTGGCCTATCTGCAGACCCATCCCGATACCGAGCCGGCCGTGGTGATGCCGTCGGCCTTTGAAACCGATGGCTACCGTCCGCAGGCCTATCGGGTGAAGTACGATGCCGATGCCAAGGAATTTCGGGTGGGAATTACCCAGCTGAAGTTCATCAAGGGAAGCTGACGGGCGGCCGGGAACGCCTGGCGCGAATTCGACTCTCCTCGCGTCAGGCTCCCGGTCAGTCCTGCTTGCGGGTCCACCGCTCCGAGTCGCGCCGTTCGATCTTGTCCATCATCCGATCGAACGACTCCTGCAGATCGATCCCCTCGCGATTGGCCATGCAGACCAGCACGAAGATGATGTCGGCCATCTCCATGCCGAGATCGCCTTCGAGCTCTTCTTTCTTCTTGGTTTTCTGGCCAAAGCGGTGGTTCACCTCTCGGGCCAGTTCACCGACCTCTTCGGAGAGCCGGGCCATGTTGGTGAGCGGGCTGAAGTAGCCCTCCTCGAACTGGCTGATCCAGCGGTCGACTCGGCGCTGCACATCGGCTAGAGACATCGGGCACTCGCGTTGCGGAGAGAGAAGGGGTAAGCTATATCAGGTTGTCCCACTGCACACCCTCTAGAATCCAACGGCATACCGTGCGCTCACGCGAACGAATTCTCGCCAACCTCGAGACGATTTACCGCGAATCCTACGATCGGGCCCGCGAATCGGGGCAGGAAGCCCGAATGACCGAACTCGACTGGGCCTACATGCGCGATCAGCTCATGCTGGAAATTCTGCTCGACATCCGCGATCTCTTTTCGGTGGCCCCCGCCGCCTCGGGCGGAACCGCCCTGGAAAAGCTGGAAGCACTCCGCCGGATCACTCGACTCCGCTGATGGAGGGTTCGTGCGCTTGACCGACCTTGCCGCCACCGCTGCGCTGTTCACCGCGGTACCGCTTGCCGGCGGCTGCGACCGGCCCGCTTCCGCCGCCGACCTGATCGTCTACGGCCGGGTCTGGACCGGCGATTCGACCCGGCCCTGGGCCGAGGCAGTAGCGATCAGGGGAGATACCATCGCGGCGGTGGGCGACAGCGCCGAGATCGCCGCGATGGCGGGGCCGGAAACGCAGGTGCTCCAGAATGGCGATGGACTGGTGGCGCCGGGGTTCAACGACGGACACGCCCATTTCCTGAGCGGCGGATTCCAGCTTGCCAGCGTCAATCTGCGCGATGCCGCGACACCGGAGGAATTCACCCGGCGAATCAAGGAGTTTGCCGCCACGCTCGAACCCGGTGAGTGGATTCTGGGCGGCGACTGGGATCACGAGCTCTGGCCCGGCACGCCGCTGCCCGAGCGGAGCTGGATCGACTCGGTGACACCGAACAATCCGGTGTTCGTCAACCGGCTGGACGGCCACATGGCGCTGGCCAACAGCCTGGCACTCAAGCTCGCGGGGCTCACCGACCGTTCACCGGCGATTCCCGGTGGAACCATGGTGCGCGATGCCGCGGGGCACCTTACCGGCCTGCTCAAGGACAACGCGCAGGATCCGGTGGGCCGGGTCATTCCGGATGCCTCACCGGCCCGGAGCGACTCCGCGCTGGCGCGCGCACTCCAATGGGCCAATCAGCACGGCATCACCGGCGTATCGGCGGTCAGTGTATCGCACAGCGAACTCGCCACGATGGAACGGGCCCACGATCGCGGAGCGCTCACCGTCAGAATCACCGCCTATCCGATGCTCTCCGGCTGGCAGTGGGTGGCCAATTATCGAAAAGAGCATCCCGGCGATCAGTGGCTGCGGGTGCTCGGCGTCAAGGCCTTCGTCGATGGTTCGCTGGGGTCGACCACGGCGCTCTTTTATCAGCCCTACACCGACGCACCCAACACCAGCGGGCTGATGGTGACACCGGAGGATTCGCTTCGGCAGTGGATCGGCGCGGCCGACTCGGCCGGTCTTCAGGTGGCGGTGCACGCCATCGGCGACCGAGCCAACGCCCTGCTGCTCGATATCTACGACAGCGTGGCGAAGGTCCACGGCCCGCGCGACCGCCGTTTCCGGGTGGAGCACGCCCAGCATCTCCGCCCCAGCGACATTCCCCGCTTCAACCAGCTCGGCGTCATCGCGTCGATGCAGCCGTACCACGCCATTGACGACGGCCGCTGGGCGGAGCATCGGATCGGCCCCGAGCGGATCAAGACCACCTACGCCTTCAGATCGCTGCTCGATGCCGGTGCCCATCTCTCGTTCGGCAGCGATTGGACGGTGGCGCCGCTCGACCCGCTGCTCGGCATCTACGCGGCGGTGACGCGCCGTACCATCGACGGAAAGAACCCCGGCGGCTGGGTGCCGGAGCAGAAGATCACCGTGGAAGAAGCGCTCCGGGCCTACACGGTGGAGAATGCGTATTCGGTGTTTGCCGAAAAGAGCCGCGGACAGCTTCGGCCGGGAATGCTGGCCGATCTGGTGCTGGTAGATCGCGATCTCACCAAGGTCCCCCCTGAGACACTCGATTCAGCAAAGGTTCGCACCACCATCGTGGGCGGACGGGTGGTATATCAGGCGCCTTGAATTCCGCAGTCATCACCGCCGTACCAGAGTTCGGACGCAGCGCCGGCGAGCAGATTCGCGCGGCGCTGCTGGCGTTGCCGCCTGAAGGCGGCACGATCGACGCCCGGGCGTTTTCTGCGCCGACAGGTCTGCTGCGCGAGCGGCTCGCCCCCGAAGCCACGGTACTGGCACTTGACGAGCTGACGCCGTTCGACGCCACCGGCTGGGTCAGAATCGACAACGAGGTGCTGCAGCTGGCCGGGCGCGAGTCGGAGCAGCTGCGGATTGCGAGCCGAGGATGCTTCGGGACCGCTGTGGCGGAGCATGCGGCCGGCGCCCCGGTCGAAGCGTTCCATCTGCTCGATCGCGACCTCTTTGCCGGCGTGCCGACTCGGCCGGTACGTCTGCTGCTCGGGCCGGCCACGTTTCATGTGGGCCCCGCCGATGCCCGCTCCACCGATCCCGCCGATTGGGCGCTGGCGGTGCAGCATCCGTCGTCGGGAGTGTCGATCGAGTTCGATCGGACCCGGCTCCGCGCCCGCGAGGCGCTCGATTCCCAGGGCAATTCGCGCGGCGCCACTCGGCTGCCGATGCTGTTCAGCGCCCGCACCACCGGCACGCTGGCCGCTGCGGCGCGAGGCGACCGGCAAGTGGTGCCGCGCTCGCTGTCGGAGATCGACGCCGGCGATCTGATGATCATCTTCGGGCACCTTCCCCGCGGCGGGCGCGATACGACTCAGCTCACCGAGGCGGTGACCTCCAGCGCCACCGCGCTGCCGGTGGCATCCGCCGGCATGCTGCCAGAGAGTGGCTATGTGATGGTGGGTGACGAATTGATTCACTACGGCGGGGTAGACCAGAGCGGCGCCACCGGCCGTCTGATCGATTGCCGCCGCGGTTACGGCGGTACTCCCGCCGCCGCGCACCCCGCCGCCACAACGGTGGACCGATGCGTCTATGAGAAGTACACCGTTGCGGAGGTGACCAGTGACGGCGCGGTGCTGCTGGACCGTCCGCTCGATTCGACGTTCGTTGCCCGGGCCGCTGCGATCGACGTGATTACCGGCTCGCGCGACATCACCTTCGGCGGAGTCGGCGAGCTGGACGGCGCGCGGGGACCGGAGGATACCGTCTATAACGGGATCGCGATCTTCGGGCGAGCGGTGCGGCGGCTGCAGGTTGGCGGAGGGATCTACTTTCACGACTGGGACCACGGCGGGGTGATGCTGGGCCCCGCCCTGGAGTGCCAGGTAGACGGCTGGTACAAGGACATCGGGTGGCGCACGCCCCAGCTCGGCGCCGCCGTCTGGCTCTTTCGCAATGCGTCGCGCTGCGTCGTTGCCGGCCAGTACGGCAACTG
>DASSTY010000416.1:0-10709 GCA_035707585.1 Gemmatimonadales bacterium | reverse complement strand
GCGCTCCCACTCGACCAGCCCATACACCGGGTGTCCCGCCACCGTTCGTTCCCACCGCGCGGAGGCGCTCCACTTCGATTGGTCGAGCCCGGAGCCGGGGCGATGTTCCGGCGACTCGACGACGGCGCGGGAACCCTGCAGCTCCAGTCCATCAATCGGGAAGACGGTTATCCGGGCCGACCAGGAGTCGCCAAACCGGCTGATCCGAGGCCAGGAACCGGGTCCGGTCGGCTCATCGCCATTGAAGAGCGCCGCCTCGAGCGCCACCGGGCCGATTCTCGCGCCGGCGATGCCGACCGCGCGCTCGATGATTTGCGCCAGGTGGTGGTTGACGGGATAGCGCTCGAAGGGCCGGTTCATCGGATCGTCGGTGCCGAACGGCACCACGCCCTTGCCGGCCGCAAGCGAGAGGTGCACTGCTCCGTCGCGCTGGCCAAGGAGGTCGTCGCTCCAGACCATCAACTCGTGCGCGTAGGTGTGAGGATGGCGCCGGTCGAAGAAGCCCTCGCCCCAGTCGCCGCGAGTCAGCTCGCCGCCGGGGATGGTGAGCCCTTCGAGATTCAGGATACCGGAAAAATGGAGGTGGTTCTGCAGTACGCCGCCCTGCAGCATGATCATCGGCTGCACCAGCCGCAGTTCGCCGGCTGAGTGGCCGGGCGCCGCAAGCGTGGTGGAGGTATAGACCGGGATGCCGTAGGCCATCGGCCGGATCCAGGCCTTCCCGTCCTGAGCCGACGCGGCGGCGGGACATACGACGGGCAGCCCGGCCAGAAGCGCAAAGGCCAGGCCCGCCCGCCGCCGGTTCAGGGAGCCGACCTCGGGCGGGCGCGCATGCTGGACACCAGGAAATCGTGATTCATCTGGGCGATCCGGTCGATCGAGATCTCCTTGGGGCACGCCTCCTGGCATTCGCCATACCAGGTACACGATCCGAAGCCCTCGATGTCCATCTGCCGCACCATCGCCTGCACCCGGCTGTCGCGCTCCGGTTGTCCCTGCGGCAGCAGCGCCAGATGCGAAATCTTGGAAGCCGTAAAGAGCGATGCCGAGCCGTTGGGACAGGCCGCCACGCACGCGCCGCAGCCGATGCACTGCGCCGCGTCCATTGCGCGATCGGCATTCTGCTTGGGAACCAGAATCGCATTGCCGTCGGGCGCCGACCCGGTGGGCGCGGTGATGTAACCGCCAGCCGCGATGATCCGGTCAAACGCGCTGCGGTCGACTACCAGGTCCTTGATCACCGGAAACGCCCGGGAGCGCCACGGCTCGATCACGATGGTATCGCCGTCGCGGAACGAGCGCATGTGAAGCTGGCAGGCGGCGGTGCCCTTGACCGGGCCGTGCGCCACGCCGTTGATCATCATGCTGCAGGAACCGCAGATCCCCTCGCGGCAGTCGTGGTCGAACGCGATCGGCTGAGAGCCGGCTTCGATCAGTCCTTCGTTCACGACATCGAGCATTTCCAGGAACGACATGTCCGGGCTGATGTCGGTGGCCGTATAGGTCTCGAACTTACCCTCTGCGCGGGGACCCGGCTGTCTCCAGACCTGAAGGGTGAGCTGCAATTTCGATCTCCTTATCAAGACTCACGACCCGCGACGATTCCGGGCGCGCGCAACGCGCCCCTGCCTACTTATAGCTGCGTTGGGCCAGGTGAACGTATTCGAAGTCGAGCGGTTCCTTGTGCAGGATCGGCGGCTTCCCCGCACCGCCGTACTCCCACGCTGCGACGTAGGCAAAATGGGCGTCATCGCGCAGCGCTTCGCCTTCCGGCGTCTGGTACTCCTCGCGGAAGTGGCCGCCGCACGATTCATTGCGGTGCAGCGCGTCCAGACAGATCAGCTCCGCCAGCTCCATAAAGTCGGCCACTCGGCCGGCCTTTTCCAGCGCCTGGTTGAGCTCCACGTCACTGCCCGGCACGTTGACGTCGCGCCAGAATTCTTCGCGCAGTATGGGGATTCGCTCCAGGGCCTTCTGTAATCCCTCTGCGGTGCGGGCCATTCCGCAATAATCCCACATGAGCTGGCCCAGTTCACGGTGGAACGAATCGACCGTCCGGGTGCCGTTCACCGCCAGCAGCCGAGAGGTGCGCTCGGCCACCGCGGACATCGCCTCCCGCACCGCGGGGTGGTCGTCGGAGACCGGCTTCGGCTTGGCGTTCGCGATATAATCACCGATGGTATACGGCAGCACGAAGTAGCCGTCGGCCAGACCCTGCATCAGCGCGCTGGCGCCGAGCCGGTTGGCGCCGTGATCGGAAAAGTTGGCTTCGCCGATGACGTGGAGGCCGGGAATGGTGCTCATCAGGTTGTAGTCCACCCAGAGCCCGCCCATCGTGTAATGGACCGCCGGGTAGATTCGCATCGGCACCTTGTAGGGATCCTCGTCGGTGATCCGCTGGTACATCTCGAAGAGATTGCCGTACCGCTCGCGGATCACCTGTTCGCCGAGCCGCTGAATGGCATCGCGAAAATCGAGGTAGACGCCGCGGCCGCCCGGTCCCACGCCGCGCCCTTCGTCGCAGACCTCCTTGGCGTTGCGCGAGGCGACGTCGCGCGGAACCAGATTACCGAAGCTGGGATATTTCCGCTCCAGGTAGTAATCGCGCTCGTCTTCCGGGATCTGATTGGGCGGCCGGTCGTCGCCCTTCTTCCTGGGCACCCAGACGCGGCCGTCGTTGCGCAGCGACTCGCTCATCAGCGTCAGCTTGGACTGATGATGACCGCTCACCGGAATACAGGTGGGGTGGATCTGAGTGTAGCAGGGATTGGCGAATGCAGCGCCGCGCTTGTAAGCCCGCCAGATGGCGGTGCAGTTGGAGCCCTTGGCGTTGGTCGAGAGATAGAACACGTTGCCGTAGCCGCCCGTCCCCAGCACGACGGCATCGGCCAGGTGGCTCTCGATGGCGCCGGTTACCATGTTGCGGGTTACGATGCCGCGAGCCTGCCCGTCGATCACGATCAGGTCCAGCATTTCGTGCCGCGGGTGCATGGTGATGCCGCCGCGGGCGATTTCCTTCTCCATGGCCTGATAGGCGCCGAGCAGTAGCTGCTGCCCGGTCTGGCCCCTGGCGTAAAAGGTCCGAGATACCTGGGCCCCGCCAAACGAGCGGTTATCGAGCAGGCCGCCGTAATCGCGGGCGAAGGGAACCCCCTGCGCCACGCACTGATCGATGATGTTGACGCTGATCTGGGCGAGCCGGTACACGTTGGCTTCGCGCGACCGGTAATCGCCGCCCTTTACCGTGTCGTAGAACAGCCGATAGACGCTGTCGCCGTCGTTCTGGTAGTTCTTGGCGGCGTTGATCCCGCCCTGCGCCGCGATACTGTGGGCTCGCCGCGGCGAGTCCTGGAAGCAGAACGACTTGACCCGGTAGCCCAGCTCGCTCATCGACGCGGCGGCCGATCCGCCGGCCAGACCGGTGCCCACCACGATGATCTCGTGCTTTCGCTTGTTGGCCGGGTTCACCAGCTTCATTTCGAAGCGGTGATTATCCCACTTCTGCTCGATCGGACCGGCCGGGATCTTCGACTGCAGTTCCATGACAGCTCAGCTCCGGGCGTTAGTGCAGCAGTCCGGCGAAGATCGCCACCGGGACCGCGGTAAATCCGAGCCAGACGATCAGCGCGACCGCCAGCGCGAACGGGCGTTGCAGCGGGCGCACCTTGGGCCGGGTGACACCCAGCGTGCGGGCGCTGCTCCAGACGCCATGGTAGAAATGCAGCGCCAGAAAGATCATCGCCACCACGTAGATCAGCACCACCCACCAGACCTGGAACGCCAGGATCAGATTACGGTAGATCGTGGCGTGGGCAAAAGTGGGATTGTTGGGGTGGATCGTGCCGGTGGTGAAATGAAGAACGTGGAAGATGACGAAGAGGAGAATGATGACGCCGCCGACCTTGAGTGACCGAGCCGCGAAGGTGGTGACTTGCGGCTCGCGCTCTCGGTAGCCCACCGGGCGGGCGGTCCGGTTTCGGAGAGTGAGACTCACCGCCGCCCAGACGTGGAGCACCAGCGCCACCAGCAGGATAATCCGCATCGGCCAGAGCAGCTCAGTGGTGCCCTGGAGGAAGGCGCCGTAGCGATCGATCTTCTCGGCGCCTTCGAACACCTGCAGGTTGCCTGCCATGTGGAGGAAGACCCACACGACCATGATCACGCCGGTAACGGCCATGATCACCTTTTTCCCGATGGTCGAGCTGGCGAATGCTCGCATCCCGCTGAGTTCCCTTTCCTAGCCGAGTGACTTCATGGTTGAGCGCACCGCATCGGCAGAGGCGTGCAGCGCCTTCTGCTCCTCCGCGCTCAGTTCCACTTCGAGAATCTGTTCCAGCCCGCCGCGGCCCAGCTTGCAGGGCACCCCGCAGAAGACGTCGCGAATGCCGAATTCGCCCTGCAGCCAGGCGGCGCACGGCAGCACCCGCTTCTTGTCCAGCGCGATCGCCTCGACCATCTGCACCGCGGCGGCGCTGGGAGCGTAATACGCGGAGCCGGTCTTGAGGAAGCTGACGATCTCGGCGCCGCCCTTACGGGTCCGGTCGATGATCTGGTCCAGCTTGGCGCGATCGATCAACTGGGTAACCGGGATGCCCGACACGTTGGTGGTGCTGATCAGCGGCACCATGGTGTCGCCGTGGCCGCCCAGCACCATCGCCTGAATGTCTTCCATCGCGACATCGAGCGCCTGCGACAGGAAGGTGCGGTAGCGTGCGGTGTCGAGCACGCCGGCCATTCCCAGCACCCGCTCGCGCGGGAAACCGGTGGTCTGCATGGCGACGTAGCACATGATGTCGAGCGGATTGGAAACCAGGATGATGATCGAGTTGGGCGCCACCCGGGCGATCTCACTGGACACGGCGCGGACGATGCCGGCGTTGGTCTTGAGCAGATCGTCGCGGCTCATGCCCGGCTTCCGCGCGATCCCGGCGGTAACGACGAAAACATCGGCGTCGCGGGCTTCGTCGTAGCCCTGGGTGCCGATGACCCGGGTATCGAAGCCTTCGATCGGCCCCGACTCCCACTGGTCGAGCGCCTTCCCCTGCGGAATTCCTTCCGCCACGTCGATCATCACCACCGTCCGCGCCAGGCTCTTTTCCGCCAGCCGCTGCGCCGCCGTGGCCCCCACATTGCCAGCTCCGACCACCGCCACCGTCTTGAGCATCCGAGTCGTTTCCCCGTCCGGGTGAATAAGTATGAAGTGAGTTGTGCTCCGGTGCGATCCGCCCGGCAGCAACGCAATCTATCGGTGGCCCGACCCCGAAACCAAGTCCCGCGCATTCGCCGCACTTCCGGTCTGACGAAGCGCCTCGTAGAGGACGATCCCCACCGCGGTGGCGAGATTGAGGCAGCGGATCCCCGGCCGCATCGGAATCCGGAAGCAGTATTGCGGATGCTTTTCGAGAATCCGGTCGGGCATGCCGTCGGTTTCGCTGCCAAACACCAGGCAGGAGTTGGCCTTGAACGGCGCTTCCCAGAATGAACGGGTGGCCCGGGCCGAAAAATAGAGACAACGCGGCCGCGCGATCGCGTCCCGGAACTCGTGCCAGTCCTGGTGGACCCAGAGATCGACCGACGGCCAGTAATCGAGCCCGGCTCGCTTCACTTCGGCATCGTTCAGCGAAAAGCCGAGAGGGCCGATCAGATGGAGCGGCGTGTCGGTCGCGGCACAGAGCCGGGCGATGTTGCCGGTGTTGGGTGGAATCTGCGGTTCAATCAGAGCGACCTGCAGTGTCATCTCTCGTCAGCCTCCGCGCGTGTGCATCTCCCGATGAGGATCGGCCTGCAGCGCGCCGATCTGGTACAGCGCGCCACGCCCGGGTGCCGCCAGCCGAGCTTCGGCGCCGCGATCGGTACGCGCCGACCAGACTCGGCGGATCGTCTCTTCCAGGCCGGCATCGGACTCGCCGCGGCGGAGCAGCTCCCGCAGATCGGTACCGGTTTCGCCGTAGAGACAGAGATACCAGACTCCATCGGCGGTGAGCCGAGCCCGGTCGCACCGACCACAGAACGGCGTCGTGGTCGACGCGATAATACCCACCGTGGTGCCGTCCGGCAGGCGGAACCGTTCCGCCGGTGCGGACGGATTATCGCCGGCGATCGGCTCGATGCCGCCGAAGCTTCGCTCCAGTGTTTTCAGGATCTCCTGCCGTGACACGACGGCATCGGACGACCAGTCGGTGGCGCCGCCCACGTCCATGTACTCGATGAACCGCACTTCGGCGCCGTAGCCGCGGGCAAACTCCACCAGATCGGTCAGCTCGTCGTCGTTCACGCCGCGCATCACCACGGTGTTGAGCTTGAGCCGGGGAAAGAGCGGCGCCGCCGCGGCGATTCCCGCCAGGACGTCGGCGTGACGCGCGCTCCTGGTCAATGCGGTGAATCGGTCGGGGCGCAGGGTATCCAGACTGATGGTGACCCGCCCGAGCCCTGCTGCGCGGAGCGACTGCGCAGCGCCCGCCAACAGCATCCCATTGGTGGTGAGCGCCAGATCATCCAGCACGCCGAGCCCGGCCAGCATCGCGATCAATTGAGCGAGATCGCGGCGCAGCAGCGGCTCGCCGCCGGTGAGTCTGATCCGCCGAACGCCTACGCGGGCGAATATCGCCGCGAGCCGCGTGATCTCTTCGAAGGTGAGCAGCGACGGGCGAGGGAGCCATTGATACGACTCTTCGGGCATGCAGTACCGGCACCGGAGGTTGCAGCGATCGGTGACGGAGATTCGAAGCGAGCCCAGAGGCCTGCCGTGCCGGTCCAGCGGCGGTGCGCTCATTCGGCCGCGACCGCCTCGGGCGGGATGATCCAGTCGGCGGCGCCATCGGCATAGTGCTCGCGCTTCCAGATGGGAACCCGTCGCTTCACTTCGTCGATGACCCAGCGAGCCGCCTGGAATGCCGCATCACGGTGACTGGCGGCCGCCGCCACTACGACCGCATCGTCGCCCGGCACCAGGCGGCCAATCCGATGCATCAGCGCCACCGTCGCCGGCCATCGCTCCGATGCCTCCGCGATGATCTGGCCACAGACCGCCTCTGCCATCGGGCCGTACGCCGAATATTCCAATGCCACCACCGGTCGCCCACCGTCGTGATTCCTCACCGCCCCGACGAACGTCACCACCGCCCCCCGGGAGGGGTCTCGAATCGACTCGAGGAGAGTGGTCGTATCCAGCGGCGCGGACGAGAGATACCGCATTCAGCCACCAGCCATTGGAGGCAGCAGCGCGAGCTCGTCGCCGGGGACGACGACTTCCTCGAGCCGGGCCATGGCCAGGTTCCGGGCGCAGAGCGGCCGGTCGGGAAGCTGGTCGCCTCCCGGCAGCGCGCGCACCCCTGCCACCACATCGGCGATCGTCGCGCCCGGTGCCAGCTCGATCGAGACCGAGCTGGCGCCGAGCAGCTCGGCGTAGCGGGCGAAGAGGAGCACCGAGATGCGCCCGGATTGCGGCGATGTCATAGCGGGAAATATGGGCGGTTTACAAACGAATGCGGGGCCGCCGCACCGGGCGACCCCGCGTTGGGCGGCAGCAGCTGGATCACGTCCCGCTGCTGGGCTGCTCTGCCGGCTCTGGCTCTTCGGAATCTGCCACCATCGCCCGAAGCTCCTTGCTCGGCTTGAAGACCGGCACCGGCCGCGCCGCCACTTCGACCGGATCGCCGGTGCGGGGATTGCGCGCCATCCGGGTCTTGCGGCGGCGAATCTTGAAGGTGCCGAAGCCGCGCACCTCGATGTTGTGCTGCTGCTTCAGCGCGTCTTTGACCGCGTCGAGGAAGGCATCCACCACTCGGGCGCAATCCTTCTTCGAAATCATTGGTCCGGACGTACGGGCAATTGAAGCTGTTACCTGCTCGACGAGATCGGCCTTGGTCATGCATCCCCCAGGAGGGTCACAGACGGAGCGTCCCCACGCGGTCTCCTAAGGGCCGATAGTAGGGGCTTAAGTGTTGTCTGTCAAGGGCTTGGGTCGGCCAGCCCCGGTCCGCTCGGCCAGCGATGCGAGGAACTCGGCAAAGTGGGGATAGGCGTCGTGAGGCCCCGGCGCCGCCTCGGGATGGTACTGCACCGCGAAAATCGGGAGCGACCGGTGGCGGATGCCCTCCACGGTGCCGTCGTTGAGGTTGAGATGGGTCACTTCGAGATCCGGCGCCCCGGGAACGCCGCCGGCATCGCCCAGCACGGCGAAGCCATGATTCTGCGTGGTGATCAGCACCTGGCCGGTGCGCTGATCGCGCACCGGATGATTTCCACCCCGGTGGCCGTAGGGCATTTTCCCGGTGCTCCCGCCGTACGCCAGCCCGATCAGCTGGTGCCCCAGGCAGATTCCGAACATCGGGAGTCCGGCGGAGGCCAGCGCGCGAATATTCTCCAGCGCGTATTCAACCGCGGCGGGATCACCCGGTCCGTTGGAGAGAAACACGCCATCGGGTTGCAGCGCGCGCACATCCGCGGCCCCGGTAGTGGGCGGCACCACGGTGACGCGGCAGCCCGATGCGATCAGCAGATCGACGATGTGGCGCTTCATCCCGAAGTCGTATGCCACCACGTGCGGCCCGCTGCCCTCGCTGTGTACCGCCGCGGTACCGGCCCGCGAGGCGAGATCCAGCCCCGACATCGAGGGCGAGCGCAGCAGCCGCTGAATCAGTTCGGGAGATGGTTCGCGCCCCTCAGCGATAACGCCCCGCATGGCGCCGCGCTCGCGCAGATGCCGAGTGAGCCGGCGGGTGTCGACGCCCTCGATCACCGGGATGCCCGCTTCGTACAGCCAGCGATCGAGCCCCATCGTGGCGCGCCAGTTCGAGAAGGTCCGCGCCAGTTCGCGCACCACGACACCGCTGACCTGCGGCGCCGGCGATTCCATGTCTTGCGGATTGATTCCGTAGTTGCCGATCATGGGCGCCGTCATGACCACGATCTGGCCCAGGTAGCTCGGATCGGTGAAGGTTTCCTGGTAGCCGGTGAGATTGGTGGTGAAAACCACTTCACCGAAGGCGGGGTCGATTGGCCACGGTGCAGTGCCGGCAAACCAGCTTCGGTCTTCCAGCAATACGAAGGCGGGGCGCCCCGTTCCCGGTTCGCCCCGCCGCTGGTTGGACTGGCCGGTCACTTCTGCGGCTGCGCGGGAGCCGACTGAGCCGGCTGATTCGGAGTAGCGCCGGAGTTGGGCGCCGGCTGAATCGGGAGCGGCACCGCGCTGCTGGGAGCCGGCGCCGGTGCGCTGCCCCGCAGCCGCTGCTGGATCTCGCTGCCCGCACTCGCCTGATTGGCCGACATCGCGGCCAGAATCAGCGACACCACCATGAAGATGCCCGCCGTCCACCAGGTGAGCCGGGTAAGCAGGGTGACTGCATGGCGGCCGCCGAACACGGTGTCGGTGGTGCCACCGCCGCCACCCATGGCAGCGAGCCCGCCGCCGGTGCCGGCCTGAAGGAGCACGACGACCGACATCAGCAGGGCATCGAGCAGGAGCAGAATGAGCAGGAAACTGTACATGTGCGCCAGGGTTCAGGTAACCTGTAAGATTAACCGGGAACGTCGGTCTGGACAATGCCCGCCCAGCCGGCGGCGTCGAGACTGGCCCCACCCACCAGAACCCCGTCTACTTCGCGCCGGCCCAGCAGCGCGGCGGCGTTGCCGGCGTTGACGCTCCCGCCGTAGAGGATCGGCTGGTGACCCACCGCGCCCAGCGCGGCCAGCTCCGCGCGGATGACGGCGTGGACCGCGGAGGCATCTTCCGGGGTGGCGTTCCGGCCGGTGCCAATTGCCCAGACCGGCTCATAGGCGATGACCACGCCGCCGAGCTGCGCCGCGGTGAGCCCTTCCAGCGCGGCGCGAACTTGCCGAAGGACAATCGCCTCGGTCGCCCCTTGTTCCCGCTGCTCCAGCGTTTCGCCGACACAGAGAAACGGGGTCAGGTCGGCAGCCAGCAGGGCCATCACCTTCCGCCGGGTTTCCTCGTCGGTTTCACCGAACAGATGGCGGCGCTCCGAATGTCCCACCAGCGCGCCGGCCGCACCGGCCGCGCGGGCAAGCGGCACCGATGTCTCGCCGGTAAAGGCGCCCTTCTCTTCCCAGTGCACGTTCTGCGCACCCACTCGGATGTCGGCGCGTTCAGCGAACGCCGCGGCGGTGGCGGCCAGCGACACGGCCGGGGGGAAAAACCAGAGATGACGCGCGGGATCGGCTGAATTACGCGCCATGAACTGCGAGGCAAATTGACGGGCCTCGGCGGGCCCGTGGTGCATTTTCCAGTTAGCGGCGAACAGCAGACTCCGCCCCATGGTTCAGGCTTCGTCCAGGGCGGCAACGCCCGGCAGCACTCGGCCTTCCAGAAACTCCAGCGATGCTCCCCCACCGGTCGAGACGTGGGTCACCCGGTCGGCCAGCCCGGCGGCAGCAATCGCCGCTGCGGAATCGCCGCCGCCCACGATCGTCACCGCGCCGCGGTCGGTGGCGGCGGCCATGGCGTGCGCAATGGCCAGCGTGCCGCGGTCGAACGGTGGAGTTTCGAACACTCCCATCGGACCGTTCCACACCACCGTCCCGGCGATCTCGATCTGGGCGCGATAATCCTGCTCGGTGTCGGGACTGATGTCGTACATCGCCCAGCCCGGCAGGATTCCGTCGCGCGGCACCACGCGGGTTTCCACTCCCGGCGCCAGCTCCTGCGCAATCACGGCGCCGCTGGGCAGCACCAGCTTTCGCCCGGCCTT
>DASSTY010000415.1:0-8687 GCA_035707585.1 Gemmatimonadales bacterium | reverse complement strand
GTGCTCCGGCGCTGGCTCGACGGAATCGATCGGTCGTTTGTGGGGCTGCGCGGCTCGCCCGATCAGGTTGCGGAAATCCAGCGCTCGTTCGGGCTCGCTCCCGCCGTGCGCCAGGGCTCCGACTCAGCGAATTACACGGTGGGCCACGCCGCGCAGGTGATCGCGTTTACTCCCGACAACCAGGCGCACGTGGTCTATCCTTTCGGAACCCGTCAGGCCGACTGGGATCACGACATCCCGCTGCTGGTGCAGGGCCGCTGGTCGGCCCAGTAGCCGCCGCCTCAGGAACTCCCCAATGCAATGGTGGTGCTCTGCGCAGGGTCTTCCCTGGTCCTGGACCTGGCGACCATACCTCGGCGTATGGCTGATGGTGCTGCTGATCGCCGCAGCGTACTGGCGGATGTACCGCGGCAGATCATCCGGCGTTGAGGGGCGCCGCCTCCGGATTGCAGCCGCGTGTGCTGGGATTTTTCTGCTGTGGACCGCTCTCGATTGGCCGTTGGGAACTCTGGCTGCCGGCTATCTCGAAAGCGTCCACATGCTGCAGTTCCTGCTGCTGGTCATGGGTGCGGCGCCACTCCTGCTGTCGGGTGTACCGGCGCCGGCGTGGACGGCCCTTGAGGACCACCGCCGAGCGGTGCGGCTCCTGCGGGCGCTGACCCATCCGTTGGTTGCGGCGGTGATGTTCAACCTGATCATTCTGGTAACCCACCTGCCCAGATCGGTCGACGCGATGATGTACTCCCAGTTGGGGAGCTTCGCGCTCGATCTGGCATGGCTGGCGGGTGGGCTCTGGTTCTGGTGGCCGCTGCTGGCGCGGGTACCGGCCCGGCCGCGATTCGTTCCGCCGCTCCAGATCGGATACCTGTTCGTCAGCACCATTTCGCACACCGGCGTGGCGATGTGGCTCCTGCTGGCGGAATTCCCGGTGTACCGGCTGTACGAACTGGCACCGCCGCTTCACTGGCTCCGGCCGGTGGACGATCAGCAGCTTGCCGGCGGCCTGATGCTGATGATCGGCGGCCCGGTCATCCTGGCGGCGATTCTCACGATCTTCATGCGGTGGTATCGCGCCGAAGAAGCCGAGTCGGCAGCCCTGCTGACCGCCAAGGCCGCCGCTCGGCAGGGAGGCCGTTAAGCCCCGCCTTCAGCCTTCGAGCACCGGCTCGGTACCGCTCACCAGCGGCACTTCCTGCTTCTTTTCCCGCCGCCGGCTGAACCGTTGCTGCAGCGCATCCATGTAGGTGTAGACCACCGGCGTCACATACAGCGTAATCAGCTGCGAGAATGCGAGCCCGCCGACAACCGCGATACCAAGTGGCCGCCGTGACTCAGCACCGGCGCCGGCACCCAGCGCGATCGGCAACGTCCCCATCAGGGCCGCCATGGTGGTCATCATGATCGGCCGGAACCGGACTCGGCACGCCTCCAGCATCGCGTCGCGGGCCGAGAGCCCCTGATTCCGCTCCGCCTCGACGGCGAAGTCGATCATCATAATGGCGTTCTTCTTGACCAGACCGACCAGCATGATGATGCCGACGAAGGCATAGATGCTGAGGTCCATCCGGAAGATCACCAGCGCCAGCAGCGCGCCGAACCCGGCGAACGGCAGGCCCGAGAGAATGGTGAGCGGATGGATGAAGCTCTCATACAGAATGCCGAGCACCAGGTAGATCACCAGGATGGCGATCACCAGCAGCGCCAGCAGCCCGCTCTGGGCATCCTGGAACGCCTGTGCCGTGCCCGAGAAGCTGGTGGTGACGGCGGCCGGCAGGATCTGGCGCGCCGCCGCCTCGACCTGCTGCACCGCCGCGCCGAGCGATACACCAGGCGCCAGGTTGAACGACAGCGTTACCGACGGGAGCTGCCCGGAGTGATTGACCGAGAGCGGGCCGGTGGTCGGTGTGATCTTGGCCAGCGACCCGAGCGGCACCAGCTCGCCTTGCGCCGAGTGGATGTAGAGTTTGTCGAGCGCGGAGAGATCGCGCTGATACTGCGGCTCCAGCTCCAGCACCACCCAGTACTGGTTGTTCGACGTATAGATCGTTGAGACCTGCCGCGCGCCGTAGGCGTTGAACAGCGCCGTTTCGATCTGATCGGCCGTGAGCCCCAGCGCCGCCGCCCGGTCGCGGTCGATCGTCACCTGGACTTCCGGATTCTTGATCTGGAGATCGCTGGTGACGTCGGTGAGCGATGGGATCTGCTGCAGCCGGCTCTCCAGCTTGGTGGCGCTTTCGTACAGCGTCGGGATGTCGGCGCTCTGCAGGGTAAACTGATAGAGACTCTTGGATGCCCGGCCGCCGATGTTGATGGCCGGCGGATTGACCAGGAAAGCCCGGAGTCCCGGAACCGACGCCAGCTTGATGTTGAGCTCGCGGGCCACGTCCTCGGCCGAGATGCTGCGCTCGCTCTGCGGCTTGAGGTGAATGAACAGCCGCCCCTGATTCATCGCGCCGCCGCCCACCGACGACATGAAACCCCGGACGTTGGGATCTGCCTGGACCATCGCCGCGGCCGCCTGCTGGTGCTCCACCATCGACTGATAACTGGTTCCCTCGGCCGTTTCGGTGCTGCCGAAAATCATCCCGTTGTCTTCAGTCGGGATGAAGCCCTTGGGCGCGACATGTCCCAGCCAGAGGGTGCCCAGCAGAATGATGAACGAGAACACCATCGCCGACCGGCGGTGATCCATTACCCAGTGGAGCGAGCGGTCGTAGCCGCCCAGCAGCCGCTCGTACCCGCGCTCCGTCAAGTTGAACAGACGGCCGTGCTGCTGAGCCGAGTGGGGCTTGAGGAAGCGGCTGCACAGCATCGGCGTCAGCGTCAGCGACACGAACCCCGATACCAGGATCGCCACGCTGATCGTGACCGCAAATTCGTGGAACAGCCGGCCGATCAGCCCGCCCAGCAGCAGCACCGGCAGGAACACCGCCACCAGCGAAATCGTCATCGAGAGAATGGTGAACCCGATTTCCCGGGAGCCCTTGAGGGCCGCCTGGAACACCGGCTCGCCCATTTCGATGTGCCGGACGATGTTCTCCAGCATTACGATGGCATCGTCTACCACGAAGCCCACCGCCAGCGTGAGCGCCATCAGCGACAGATTGTCGAGACTGTACCCCAGCAGATACATCACCGCGAAGGTGCCCACCAGCGACATTGGCAGCGCCAGACTCGGAATGATCGTCGCCGGAACATTTCGCAGGAAGATGAAGATCACCATGATGACGAGGCAGAGCGTCAGCAGCAGGGTGAACTTCACGTCGTGGACCGACTCCTGAATCGGTGCCGCGCGGTCGAACAGCATGTGGACTTCGACCGAGGCGGGGAGCTGGCTTTCCAGCCGGGTCATCAGCTCCTTGACGCGATTGGAAACTTCCACGGTATTGGTGCCGGGCTGCCGCTGGATCGCCAGGACGATGGAGCGATCGCCGTTGTACCAGCTGGCGGTCTTGGTGTCCTGGACGCTGTCCACCACGTTTCCGAGATCGCCCAGCCGCACCGGCGCGCCGTTGCGGTAGGCCACGATCAGCGAACGGAACTGATCGGCGTTCTGGAGCTGCCCGTTGGCCTGCACGTTGAGCGCCTGATCGGTGCCCCAGAGCGTGCCAGTGGGAAGATTGACATTGCCGGCGTCGATCGCCTGCACCACGTCGTCGAGGCCGATCTTGCGCGATGCCAGCGCCTGCGGATCGAGCTGGACCCGGACCGCGTACTTCTGCGAACCATAGACCTGCACCTGCGCTACGCCGTCTACCGTAGAGATCTGCTGGGCCAGCGAGGTTTCGGCGTATTCGTCCACCTGCGAGAGCGGCAGCGTGCCCGAGGTGAGTGCAAAGTAGAGAATGGCCGACGCCGACGGATCCACCTTGCGGTACGATGGCGGCAGCATCCCCTGCGGCAGTTGCCGCTGGGTCTTCGAGATGGCCGACTGCACGTCCTGCGCGGCCGCGTCGATGTTGCGGCTCAGCGCGAACTGCAGGGTGATGTTGGTGGAGCCCTGTCCGCTGCTCGACGTCATCACGTCGATGCCGGGAATGGTGGAAAAGGCCTTTTCCAGCGGGGTGGCCACGGCGGATGCCATCGTTTCCGGGCTGGCGCCGGGCAGGCTGGCCGACACGGAAATGGTCGGATAATCGACCGATGGCAGGTCGCTCACCGGCAGCAGCCGATAGGCCAGCGCACCGAAGATGAGAATGCCGGCCATGACCAGAGTGGTCATCACCGGCCGGCGGATGAATGGTTCCGGGATATTCATGAGTTCCTCGGCGTCGCCCCCGTGTCGACCGGGGCGGCCTTGATCTGCACCTTGGCGCCGTCGCGCAGGCGGATCTGGCCATCGGTTACTACACGGTCACCTGCTTCGATTCCGCCATCCAGCACCGCCAGCGTGGCGGTGGTGCGTCGTACCTGGACCGGCCGGGCGATCGCGGTGCCGTCCTTCCTGATCACGAACACGAAGTTGCCCTTCTGGCCCGAGACCACCGCCGGCGCTGGAACGACCAGCGAGTTGCGCTCGGTGGTGAGCCGGGCACGCACCCGGACGAACTCTCCCGGCCAGAGCGCGTTGTCCGTGTTGGGAAAGCTGCCCTTGAGGAGTATGGTTCCGGTAGTGGTGTCCACCGCGTTATCGAGAAAGCTGAGCGTCCCCTTGCTTTCGGTGCCACCCTGGGCCGGCTCCGCCACGACGACGATGCCCGAGTCGCGGTACCGCTGGATCTGGGGGAGCTGCGCCGCCGGGAGAGCGAACCGCACCAGAATCGGATGAATCTGATTGACCACCACCAGCGGCGTCCCGGTGTTGGCGCGCACCAGGTTCCCTTCACGCACCAGCAGCGCTCCGGCCCGGCCGTTCAGCGGCGAGCGGATCGTGGCGTACTGCAGGTTGAGGCGAGCCTGTTCCACCGCGGCTTCATCGGCCGATACGGTGGCTGCCAGAGCTGCGGCGTCGGTCTTGACCTGCTGGAACTGCTGCGCGGTAACGTACTGTTTCTGCACCAGCGATTCGTAGCGCTGCGCATCGGCGCGGGCGTTGGCCAGCTGCGCCTTGTCGCGCTCCAGCACCGCCTGGGCCTGGCTCAGCGCCGCCTGGTAGGGGCGGGGGTCGAGCTGGAACAGCATCTGCCCCTTGCTGACGTCGTCGCCCTCTTTGAATCCCACCCGGGTGATGATCCCGCTGACCTGAGCCTGGACGCTCACCGCCTGCAGCGGTTCTACCGTACCGGTGGCGGGAAGCTCCAGAGGAACGTCCTGGCGTTCCGCCGTCGCTACAACCACCGGAACCGGCGGCGGCGGCGGTGGCGCCTTGTCACCGCAGGCCGCAAGGAATAGCCCCGCGAGGCCGGCCGCCAAGCCGGCGCTCCAGCGGCGAACCGCCCCATCAAGAACAGCGGACACGTGTCTCCTCTTCATCATCTGGGAGTCTCGGAAGTCGAATCGGGAATCAGCCGCAGCGGTGCGCCGCCGCGGGTATCCAGAATACCGATGTCATGAGCAAGCTGAGCCAGCGCGGTGTTCCACTCGAGCCGTGCCTGAACCCGCTGCGCCCGGGCCGATGCCAGCGCCGACTGCGCCTGCAGCAGATCCAGCACTGTGCCGACGCCCTCGCGGTAGCGGCCCAGCGCCACCTCTTCGGACTGCGTTGCGCTGGCCAGCAGATCATCGGCCGTTTGCACCCGGCGCGTGGCCGTCTGGAGGGTGTAATACGAGCTGAAGACCTGGTAGATGACCTGCTGGCTCAGGGCATCGGCCCGGAGACCGGCAGCGCGAGCCAGCTCCGCCGCTTCTTCCTGATCGTACCCCCGCGAGAACCCTGCGAACAGCGGAATCTGGAGGCCGACCGAGAGGGTGTAGCCGTTGGCACCGCTCGGCAGGAACGAAGTGTAGGTCCGGGTCAGGCTGCCGTTGGCGGTGAGAGCGGGCAGGCGATCCGCCCGGCGCTGGCTGACTCGGCTCAGCGCCGCTTCGTAGGTGGCTCGTGCGGCGGCGAGATCGGGCCGCGACTTGAGCGCCTGCTGAATCAGGACGTCGACGCTGTCGGCCAGCTGAGCCACCGGAACTTCTGCTGCGGTGGAATCGAGATCGTAGGGGATCGTTGCCGGGACGCCCAGCGCCAGCGCCAGCGCGCCCCGGGTGGTCTGCACCGCGCCCTCGGTGGCCTGCAGATCGAGGAGCGCCTGCGAGTATGCCGTCCTGGCCTGGAGCACGTCGGCGATCGTCGCGACGCCCACCCGCTGGCGCTCCTGGGCAGCGTCGAGGCTCGCCTTGGCTTCGTCTACCGTGGTCTGCTGCGCCGTGCGGAGCGCGCGATTGGCCACGTACTGGAAATAGGCCTGTTCGATCTGCAGCACCACATCCTGAATGACGGCGTTGTGGGAGAAATCGGCCGCGAAAAGCGTCTCCCGCGCCTCCTTGATCGACCCCGAGCGGCCCCCGAAATCCCAGAGCAGCCAGCTCAGGTTCAGACTGGGCACCAGGACCGTCTGCTCGGCGGCATTGCGCCCCTGGGTGGCGGAGGTCTTGAGCCGAGTGCCCGTTACTGCGGCATCGATCGTCGGGAAATACGCGCCCTTGGCCGAACCGTAGGCGGCAGCGGAGGCGCGAGCCTGCGCCCAGGAGATTCGGGTGGCGGGATTGTTTCGGAGGCCGATGTCGACCACGTCGGCCAGAGTAAGCTGCCGGATTCGCTCACCCAGATCGGGCGGGAGTTCGGGAGCCCGGGCCGAGTCGGGCGGCTGGTGGATCGCAGCGGGTGGCGGCGTCCAGGCCACGTTGGGGGCGGGGGCCACGCCCGGCGCACCTGCCGCTGAGGGAATCCCCGGGGTGCAGGCCGCCAATGCGAGAAGAAGAGGTCCAGCAAGACGAGAAACCGCGAAGCGGACTGACCGGGTATCTATGTCCATCCTCATTCCGAACAGGGGAGAAGCAAGGCCGACTCAGGATATACGGTCGAACCGGGCAGAACGTTGCAGCGACACCGCAGCAAAACCGCCCCCAACTCGGGGGCGGACAGGTGAGGGCCGCAAGGCGGCGTGGGTGAGATTCGAACTCACGGTACCCGTAAAGGTACGGCGGTTTTCAAGACCGCTGCATTAAACCGCTCTGCCACCACGCCGGAGGGTGCAAGGTAGGCGCGGGCAAGGGGTTGGGCAAGGGAAGCTGAGGAATCAGTGGAATGTCACGCCCACTGAGAGGACGAACTCGCGCTGATCCCAGCTGTCGGTACTCCCCCGGAGTTCGCTGTCGATTGCGCCAAGCCCCGCAAAGCTGAAGCTCGCCTGCGGAGTGATCGAAATCCGGCGGGCGATCCGGAAATCGTAGCCGGCACCCAGCAGGCCGGCCCACCCGTCCTTGCTGACATCGGCTCCGCTATTGATCTCCACCCGGGAGAGCCCGGCGCCACCCCGGACGAAAAAGCCGGAAGTCACGACTGGGTAATAGACCGCGATTCCGGTCAGCGTGGTGAAGCTGACGTCAGGGCTGCCAAAGAGCCGGCCCGACTCGGGGATGAAAATGGCGGGGTCATGAGACCCCACCTGGATGCTGTTCGCTTCGACACCGACAAGAAAATGGGAGCTCACTGTGCCGCCAGCCCGGAGTATTCCGGTAACCGCGTGCTCGCCCGAGACGCCGCACCCGGACAGCGTCGCACCAGAACTGCACGACACCGATGCCCAGCCATAGCCCGGACTGATACTCAGCCAGAAGCCATGGCGATCTTGCGGGCGCTGTGCGAGACATACCGAAGCGTGAGCCATCAGGATCATTCCGAGCAAAGCACTGAGTGGAGCGGGTCTCATGGGTCACTCCGCGTGAAGACACGATGTGCACGATCTAAAGTGTGCTCGATTTAGCGAACCCGCGTCGCCGCGCTCAATGCAGCGTCAGCGCCATCCCCACCGTGAACATCCGCTGATGCCACCGCGTTGCGGCGCCGGTAATCGCATTCTCGAAGCCGTGAATCCGGCCCAGGGCGAACGTCGCCTGCGGAGTCACCGAAACATTCCGCGTCACCCGTAGGTCGTACCCGACGCCACCCAGCAGGCTCCATCCGGTTTCGCTGTCTCCACCGTGGGTGACCCGCGCGTTTGCCAGCCCGGCTCCGCCGCGAACAAAAAACCCCGACGAGACCACCGGATAGTACGCCGCCGTAAAATCGAGGGTGGTGAAGACCACGCTCGGGCTGTCAAATGGTTTTGTCGGCGGGTTCAGGATCGGGTCGACCTGCAGGGGCGCTCGCAGAGCCAGGTTGCTGCCGATGCTGATTCCGGTGAGTTGGGCGCCGATCAGGAAGTGCGGACTGAGCGTGGTACCGCCTGCCACGAACAGGGTCATCGCTTCCGCTCCCGAACGGGCACAGCCGAGCGCCGAAGCATCGCCGGGGCATGAGATCGTGGTGGTGCCGTAGCCGGGGCCGGCGCTGAGCCAGAAGCCGTGCCGCGTCTGCCGGTTTTGCGCCGACACCGCCTGGGGAATGAGCAGCAGGGAGACCAGCAGTACCGCGCCAGGCCGCATTGCGTGTAGTCGCATCTGGCCTCCATGGTTCGCGCGTGATGTTGCCCGTTACGGTTTTCCGATAGCCCGCGCCAGCCATGCCAGCGCGTAACGAAGGTCCCGCATCGCTGTTGGCGCGCTTATGTTGAGAGCCTCGCCCACTTCCGCCAGCGTGAGCCCGCCGAAGTAGCGCA
>DASSTY010000414.1:0-6954 GCA_035707585.1 Gemmatimonadales bacterium | reverse complement strand
CAGCGGATCGCTGACGATACCGGCGGCGTTCAGCGAGAGCCACCAGGACGAGACGGTCTCGATGGCCGGGACCTACTCCTACAATGCCGTTGCCCAGACGGTGACGTTCGATCAGACGGCCGATACCTTCGTGCGCGACGTTACCTGGGCTGCCAGTACCGGGCAGTTGGCCGGCACATTCGCCGACGACGACGGCAGCACGCTGCGTGTGATCCTGACCCAGCAATAGCCCGGTCACCGATCACCGTGCGGCCGTCGCGCTCACCGCAATTTCCGAAGCAGACCGAACAACCTGCGGAGGTATGCGATGGGCAGGCCGCTGGCGGAGTATCAGCGCAAACGGGACTTTTCGCGCACCGCCGAGCCGCGCGGCTCGCCTGGCAAGCGCGGCCGCAAGCTGGCGTTCGTGATCCAGAAGCACGCCGCCAGCCGGCTGCATTATGATCTACGGTTGGAGCTGGATGGGGTGATGAAGAGCTGGGCGGTGCCGAAAGGCCCCAGTCTCGATCCGTCGGTGCGCCGGCTGGCAATGCAGGTGGAAGATCACCCGATCGAATACAACAAGTTCGAGGGCACCATTCCAGCCGGAGAATACGGCGGCGGAACGGTCATGCTGTGGGATCGCGGCACCTATCGCTATGACGGCGATGATCCCGATCCGCTGGAGGGGCTTCGTCGTGGTTACGCCGGCGGCGACCTCAAGTTCCGGCTCGAGGGCGAGCGGCTGGGCGGCTCATGGGTGCTGGTGCGGATGCGCCGGGGCGATCCCGACAAGCCTCAGTGGCTGCTGATCAAGCACCGCGATGAATGGGCCGACAGCGAACGGGACATTACGGCAGAAGTAACCACGTCGGTCACAACCGGCAGGACCATGGAACAGATTGCCGAAGGGAAGCCGGCGCGCCGGAAGGCGGTCAGCGCGCGCGGGCGGCGTGCAAAGCGGCGATGAACTGGCGGCTCACTTCGTCCAGCGCGGTGAGCTCCGGAAAGTTCGGATCGATTCGCGCCTGCTCCAGGTCGCCGGTGAGGCGATGCATTACCTCCAGCGCACGACGCAGCCGGAAGCGATCCAGCGCCGGGCCGTTGCCGCCCTCGCCGGCGGACATCATCGCCCAGATCCGAAGGCGGATGTTGTCGATATCACCCTTGACTTCTCCCAGCCGGTCGGCTGAAAGATGGGCGTCATCAACCTGGGCGTCGATCATCTGGAGCGCGCGCCGGATGGCACGAACAGCATCGCCCGATTGTGGCTCGGTCATGATGAGGAATACCTCCTGAAAAGCTGTGCCGGTCGGGGGACCGGATGATAGGATGAGGTACCCGACGGGGCAAGACTGAAGTATACCCCGACTTCCCATCCCGTCATCCCGTTCGTTCGTCCGTCCGTCTGTCCGTCTGTCCGCCCTACTCGAGGCCCCCATGCGCCATCTCCCGATTCCGTCCGCTGCTGCCTCTCTGCTCTCGATCGCGTGCGTGGCCACGGCCGGCGCCCAGACCCCGGCAGAATTGACGCAGGGATTGGCGTTGGCAACACGCTATCGAGTTGCGGCGGTCAATAACCGGCGGATCAAACATGATGAGTTCTGGAAGGCCATCGCGCCGTTCGCCAGCTCCGCCGCGCTCCGCAGCGAAGTGGTGGGCCGGTCGATGCTGGGACGGGAAATCAGGACGGTCACATTCGGGCACGGTCCGGCAACGGTTCTGCTCTGGTCCCAGATGCACGGAGACGAGTCCACCGCCACCATGGCGCTGGCCGACATCTTCGCCTTCCTGGCCGATTCCGCCCCGTCGCCGCTGCGGCGGAGGCTCGATTCTGCGCTGACCATCGTATTCGTGCCGATGCTCAACCCCGACGGCGCCGAACATTGGGAGCGGGAGAATGCAGCGGGCATCGACATCAATCGCGATGCGGTAACACTGGCCAGCCCGGAAGCGCGCGCCCTCAAGGGGTTGGCCGACCGGCTCCACCCCAGGTGGGGATTCAACCTCCACGATCAAAGCGCCCGGATGCGTTCCGGCCCGCACGGCAAGCAGACGGCGATCGCCCTGCTGGCGCCGGCAATCGACACCACCGGCCGCTACAATGACGTCCGGAGCCGCGCACGCCTGCTGGCGGCGGGTCTGGTGCAGGCGCTGCAGAGCGAAATCGGCGGTCACATCGCCCGGTACGACGACTCGTTCTATCCCCGGGCGTTTGGCGACAATATGCAGCGCTGGGGCGTCAGCACGATTCTGATCGAGAGCGGTGCCATCGCGGGCGATCCTGACAAGCAGCGGCTCCGCTCCATCAACGCCGCGGCGATCCTCGTGGCGCTCGACGCCATCGCCACCGGCCGCTATGCCCAGGCCGACCCGGCGCTCTACAATGCGCTCCCGCAGAATACCGGCGGCGCCAGCGATGTCCTGATTTTGGGCGGCAGTCTGGTGCTTCCGAATCAGCCGCCGATGCGTGCCGATATCGCCATCAACTACCAGGATCCGGTGGCACGCACCGGACCGCGGATTCGCGACGTGGGTCAGCTCAACGCCTCGGTGGGCATGGATACGGTCAACGCCGCGGGCCTCTTCATCTTCCCGACCGAAGCGTCGCTCAGCAACGACCCGAACGGCGGCAAGTGGCTCCGGGTGGGTGCGCCGGCTGCTCTGGAAATTCGCCGCGGCCCCGACTCCACCAGCGAGCTGGTCAGACGGATCGAATTCCCCGCCGCACAATGAGGTCCGGTTTCTGGTGCGCGGCGCTGCTGCTGGCGGCTTCCCCACTGGCCGCTCAGCAGCTTCAACTCGATACCATTCCGATCGAGTCGGTGGATTTTTACGGGCTCCGCCGCATTTCCGACAGCACGGCCCGGCGCGCGCTCGGCATCCGCCTCGGCGCTCCAGTGCCCGACTCTGCCGGACGGGCGGCCGCCCTCGCTCGGCTGATGGCGCTGCCGGGCGTGGATACGGTGCGCTTCGCACCTGTATGCTGCGGTCAGAACGGCCTCATGCTGTATGTCGGTGTGGAGGAGCAGGGCGCGCCTGCCCTGCAATTCAACTCCCCGCCGAGCGGGCCGCAACGATTGCCGTCGGAAGTGACCGCGGCAGGAACGGCGTTCGAAGCGGCCTTCGACGAGGCAATCGCCCATCGCGATTTCGCGGAGGACGACACCGCCGGCCACGCGCTGATGCACTGGCCCGCCGCCCGCGCCGTACAGCTCGGTTTCGTGAACCTGGCCAATCGATTTCACACCCAGTTGTCCGATGTGCTGCGGCATTCCGCCGATGCAGACCAGCGCGCGCTGGCGGCGCAGGTGCTGGCATATGCTACCGACAAGCGCTCGGTGGTCGACGATCTGGTGCGCGCCCTCGAGGATCCGGCGGGTGACGTCCGCAACAACGCGATGCGCGCGCTCTCGCTCATCGCGCTGCTGGCCCAGCGCCGGCCGGATCTGGGCATCACCGTGCCGTACCAGCCGATGATCGCGCTGCTCCAATCGCCGGTCTGGTCCGACCGCAACAAGGCATCGCTGGCACTTTTCCAGATATCGGCCGGGCGCGATCCCGGGCTGCTGGCTGCACTGCGAAACCGGGCTCGGCCGGCCCTCCTGGAGATGGCGCGGTGGCATGACCTGGGTCACGCAACCGCGGCGCTGGTGTTGTTGGGCCGGATGGCTGATCTTTCTGACGCGACGATCGGCCAGGCGCTCCAGCAGAACGATCGCGATGTCATCCTCTCCACCGGTGGGCTACCCAATGGCTCGCGAAAAGACTCTCTATGAGCCGGTGACGATCTGGCGGATGCTCGCCTGGGTGCTGGCGGTTCCCGCCGCCGTGCTGATCCTGGTCTTCTTCTGGCGGGCAGTCGCTGTCTGGCGAATGGGTTACGAATGGAATCAGATGGACTGGAACGGCGACGGACACACTACTGTCGCCGAATTTTTCCAGTCCACCGACGTGGGCGTCCGCGTTCTTCAGGTCGGCGGCGCCAGCTGTGTCGAGTACTTCGACCTCAAACACCACCGGCGAATCCGGCTCTCCTGCCCCCAGCCCAATTAGGCAATTCCGCCCCAGCCACCCCCCCGAGCGGTACACTCCACTACATTACGACAGCAGGGCCGCAGGTTCCCGCCGAGTTCTGGAGGACTCAATGAGCCGCCATACCGTGCAGCAGCATTGGCTGAGCTACCGCGGACGAGATTTCCATTTCGTCGTCCAGGACGGACTCGCCTCGACGCCTCCCACCTGGTTCGCCATGATCGCCGGCAAACGCTGGGCTGTCATGCCCGAAGTCGCGGGCCAGGCACCGGAAGAGCTGGATGCGCAACTGGCCGGCTGGCTCGACGCCAACGTCTTCGCCTGAGAGCCGCTCCCGATGCGACAGAGCGCTTTCTCGCGGTATGTAGTTCAATATTGTATGGTTTGGAGATCAACAAACCCGTGCAGGTAAGACCCGAAGGAGAACAGGATGGCAACCCAGACCAACACCGAAATCGGCACCCTCTGGCAACTCGATCCCGCCCACACCGACGTGAGCTTTGCCGTGCGGCACATGATGGTGTCGACGGTGCGAGGCCACTTTGCTGAAGTCAGCGGCACCGTCGACACGAGCGACCCCGCCAAGCCGAAGGTCAACGTTTCAATCAACGCGGCCAGCATCAACACTCGCCAGCCGCAGCGCGACGATCACCTCCGGTCGGCTGATTTCCTCGATGCCAAGGAATATCCCACCATCACCTTCCGCAGTACCGGGGTGGAGGGCGATCCAACCGGCGACGAGTTCAAGCTGATCGGCGAACTGACTATCCGCGGCATGACCCGTCCGATCACGCTCGACGTGACCGCCGAGGGCCGGGGCCGCAGCCCGACGGGCGACCAGGTGGCCGGCTTCAGCGCCAGAGCTCGGCTCAATCGCGGCGAGTTCGGGCTCAAATGGAACAAGGCGCTCGAAGCCGGCGGCGTGCTGGTGGGAGAAGAGGTGCGGATCACCGTGGACGCCGAACTGATTCGGCAGTCCTGATTTCAGAAGCGGCGGTCGCGCGCCATCACAGCCGGCGGCAAATCCGGGCCGCGTTGCCAATCCAACGCGGCACGGCGATACTCCCCCGAGATCAACCCTGACCCGGATTTGCCGCCGTGCTGTACCGCGAGATCGAAGATCGCCTCCGCGCTGCTGTGGTTTCCGTGCTGCCCGAAGCGGCGCCGGAATCCATCCAGGTGCGCCCCTGCCCCGACCCTCAATTCGGAGATTATCAGAGCGTCGCACTGATGCAGCTCGCCCGCCAGCGCCGCACCAACCCGCGGCAACTGGCCCAGGAGGTGGTTGGGCGCCTGGACGTGAGTGACATCTGCAGCAGCGTCGAAGTGGCCGGCCCCGGGTTCATCAATTTCCGGCTGCGTCCCGATGCCATTGCGCAGGCGCTGAAGGGGCCGCTGTCCGGCGGCTCGCTCTTCTTCGAGCCCGCCGCCCGCCCGCGCACGGTGGTGATCGACTTCTCCTCGCCCAATGTCGCCAAGCCGATGCATGTGGGGCACATCCGCTCCACCATCCTGGGCGATGCGCTGACCCGGGTGATGCGCCTCCTGGGCCACCGCGTGATTACCGACAACCACATCGGTGACTGGGGCACCCAGTTCGGCAAGCTGCTGGTCGGATGGAAAACGCGGCTCGACCCCGCGGCGCTGGTGGCCGATCCGATCGCGGAGCTCGAGCGGCTCTATCGCGAAGTCAATACCGCGAGCGAATCCGATCCTGCGGTGCTGGAAGAAGCCCGGCGCGAGCTGGTGAAGCTGCAGGAGGGCGACGAAGAAAATCTCCGGATCTGGCGCGAGATGATCGCGCTCTCACAGACGCAGTTCGATGCGATTTACGACCGGCTCGACATCGCCTTCGACCACACCCTGGGCGAGAGTTTCTACAACCCTCGGCTCAGGAGTGTGGTTGACGAGCTCCGCCGGCGCGGCATCGCCCGCGAGAGCGAAGGCGCCGTGGTGGTTTTCTTCGACGATGACCCGCAGCTTCGAGATCATCCCGCGCTGATCCAGAAGAGCGATGGCGCCGCCAACTACGCCACGACCGATCTCGCGACGCTGGAGCACCGGCTCACCACCTGGAAGCCGGATCTGATCATCTACGTCACCGACGGCCGTCAGCAGCTCCACTTTCAGCAGATCTTCGCGATCTTCCGCCGCTGGCATCCCGATGTGCCGGTTGACCTGGCGCACGTCTGGTTCGGCTCGATTCTGGGCCCCGACAATCGGCCGTTCAAGACTCGCGCGGGCGAGGTAATCAAACTGGCCGATCTGCTCGACGAGGCGGAGGAGCGAGCGTTCGCCGTCGTCAGCGAAAAAAGCCCCGAGCTGCCCGAAGCCGCTCGGCGCGAAATCGCCCGGGTGGTGGGGATCGGCGCAGTGAAGTACGCCGACCTGAGTCCCAACCGGCAGAGCGACTATGTCTTCGACTGGGACCGGATGCTGGCATTGAGCGGCAACACCGCGCCGTATCTCCAGTACGCTTACGCCCGGATTCGCAGCATATTCCGTCGTGGTGAAGTCCAGCTGGATTCCGGCACCCCGATCGTGCTGGAAGCGCCCGAGGAGCTGGGGCTGGCGCGCGGGCTGCTCGAGTTCGGACTGACGCTGGAAGCGGTGGTCGAGGATTATCGACCCAATCTGCTCTGCACCTATCTGTACGATCTGGCCGGACGGTTCGCCCGTTTTTACGAAGCCTGCCCGGTGCTCAAGGCCGACGAACCGCAGCGCAGCTCCCGCCTGGCGCTCTGTGAACTGACCGGCCGCGTGCTGCAGGAAGGCCTGGCTGCGCTGGGCATCAAGACACTGGAGCAGATGTGACCACCAATTCCGACTCGCTGCTGGACCGGCTCCATGTTCTGTTCGAGCATCTTGCCTGGGCCGACGACCGGGTCATCGAGAGTCTCCGCGCCGCCCCCGACTTTCCCGATGCCGATGCGGTTCGGG
>DASSTY010000413.1:0-5627 GCA_035707585.1 Gemmatimonadales bacterium | reverse complement strand
GTCCTTCAATTGTATAGCGCTAACGGGATTCGAACCCGTGTTTGGGCCTTGAGAGGGCCCCGTCCTAGTCCCCTAGACGATAGCGCCATGCCGGCAAGGCCGGCGACAGGCCCGGAGGGTCTCGAACCCCCAACCCCCGGTTTTGGAGACCGGTGCTCTACCAGTTGAGCTACGGACCTTCGAGACCTTCCAGGGTGGCTGACGGGAATCGAACCCGCAACCTCCGGAGCCACAGTCCGGCGCTCTAACCGATTGAGCTACAACCACCGCGGGGAGCATAAGGCCCCATTATGAGCCCGGGAAGATAGAACTCCAACCCACCATGGTCAAGATACTTTCACCGTCGCCGCGCGCGCATCGAACCAGGTCTTGATCAGCGTCGACCCGAGAATGATGGCGCCGCCCACCAGGGTCCAGAAGGCGGGGACTTCGCCCTGCACCAGCCAGCTCCACACCGGATTGAGCGCGGGCTCCACCAGCAGCAGCACCGCGGCTTCCAGCGCCGGCACCAGTCGGAGCCCCGCGGTCACCATCAGATACGCCACCCCGATCTGAAAGATTCCGAGGTACAGCACGATCGCCCAGTCGCCGGTGGAATGGGTGCCGAGCGGAAAGCCCCACGGCAGGCAGGCGGCGGCCGCCAGGAAATTGCCGGCGACAACTGCGCGAATTGCCGATGCGTCGGTGACTTCACTCTTCCCGGCCGAGGGCGCCGGGACGTGCGCGCTGAGCCAGCGGAGGCCGCACACCGTGAGCGCCCAGGTCACTCCGCTGAACGCCGCCAGCAGGTTGCCTCGCGCCGGATCGGGTGCGGTGACCAGCGGCGGCTGGGTGCCCAGAAAGAAGAGCGCCAGCCCCGCGCCGACTGCCAGCATGAAGGTGATGTCGCCCCGGCGAATCCGTTCGCGCAATAGCCAGGGCGACAGCACCAGCAGGTAGAGCGGCGCGGTGGACTGCAGAAAGATGGTATTGGCGGACGTGGTGAGCTTGTTGGCCAGGACGTAGAGCACCAGCGTCGCCGCGTACGCGGCACCGACCGGAATCACCCGCCAGGTCCACCCCCGCCGCGCCGCCGGCACCAGCGCCAGGATCGCCAGCCCGGCGATTCCCGACCGGAGCCCCGCCACCTGCACCCCGCTGAAGTGCACCCACTTGATGGCCGCGCCGCCGGTGGAGAACAGCACCGCCGCGGCCACCAGTTGGATGCGAGCAAGGGAGCGGGTGTGGGGCACGGGCGGAAAATAGTCGTGGGACGTGGGTCATGGGTCGTGCCCCGCGACTCACGACCCACGATCCACGACTCACGACTCATGACCCGCGACTCACTTCCCGCACGAATACTTCTTCTGCAGCGACCGTGCGGCTTCCAGGTGGCCCTTGAAGGCGGGGCCGACTTTCTCAACGAAGGCCTTGAGCTCGGCGTTCTGGATCGCCGGCAGCAGAGTGTTGGAGACGGCCTTGAGCACCGCGTCGTGGAAGGCGACTTCGTGGTTGAGATAGGTGCAGTCGAACTGGTCGGCGCTGGCGCTCTTGAGCTGCTGCATCACCTTCCGGTGCGCCACTGCGCTGGAGCTGTCCTTGGGGGGCGTCGGCGTAACACCGAGCTTCTTGGCGAGATCTCGACCCTGCTGGCGCACGGCCTTGTGATCGTTGACGAACTGCTTGGCCAGTGCACGAACGTCGTCGTGCTGAGCCTTGGTCATCGCGAGCCCGCTGGTTTCGACGTCGGCGGTGTTGGTGGCGTCGAAGATGGCGACGATGGTGGGATCATCGAGCGACGACTTGCCGCTGGACTGCTGCGCGCTGGCCGAAGCCGGCACGACCGCAATCAGCGCGGCGAGGCCGAGGGCGGGAAGAAGGGAACGAGACATGAGACCTCCAGATGGTGAGGTGTGACTGAACCCAGAGCACCGCGGGCGGGGCCCGCAGGTCCCCCATACGCTAGCGAAGGTTTCTAAAAAGTCAAGATTTCTTTTGACTAATTGTGTTTCCATGACGATTTCGCTACCTTATTCCCTGTATGCCCGACCAACACTCAGCGGATCTCGCCCAAATCCGCACCAGCGCCGGGTCGACCCGGAATCGGATCGTCGCGTTACTGCGCCGCGGTCCCCTGACCGTCGACCAGATGGCGAAGGCCCTGGACCTCACTGACAACGCGATCCGGGCTCATCTCGCCCAACTGGAACGGGAAGGTCTGATCGAGCCGCGCGAGCGCCGCCGCGGCCGCCGCAAGCCCTCGGTTGCCTACGGCACCACCGCCGCCCTCGAGCAGCAGCTTTCCCGGGCCTACGTTCCACTGCTGGTGGAACTGCTGCGCGAGCTTCGCGAGCGGCTCCCCGCCGAAGCGCTGGAAGACGCTCTCCGGGCGGTGGGCCACCGTCTGGCCGAAAGCCAGCGCCCGCTCTCCGGCACGCTGGCGGAGCGGGTAACCGCCGCCGGCACCCTGCTCGATGAACTCGGCGGCGCCACTCAGGTGCAGGAGCAGGCGGAGGGTTGGACCATCGAGGGATTCGGCTGCCCGCTGGCGCAGGCGGTGCCGGGACATCCCGAGGTGTGTGCGGCGGTAGAGTCGCTTCTGGGCGAGCTGATTGGCGTGCCGGTCACCGAATGCTGCGACCGCACCGCCGACCGGCCGCGGTGCTGCTTCCAGGTCGGCTTGCGCTTACCCGAATCGAACGGCAAGGTTACGTCGTAGGCTCGGCACCCCGGCCGAGAGGGTTCTTCCCTCCTCCGCGTTCACAAGGTGCGCCGTTGATGACGCCCGCTCACCAGAACCTGCGGCAACCCGCCACCGACCAGCCGCAGTTCCGGGTGATCGCCGTCGGATGCGGCCGCGCGTTCGAGCGTCTTCATCTGCCCGCCATTCAGCTTACGCCGGCGTGTCGCCTGGTGGCCGCGGTTGATCCCCGCCCCGCTCGGCGCACGTGGGTGCGCGCCCGGTGCCCCAACATTCCCACCTTCGTCGATGTGAATGAAGTCCCACTCGATGGCGCCGACGGCATGCTGATCGCCGCGCCGGCAGCGACGCACGCCGACCTGACCCACGCCGCGCTGCAGCGCGGACTGGCAGTGCTGGTGGAAAAGCCGTTCACCCTGAGCGCAGCGACGGCCCGGCAGCTCGCGGTCAACTCCGCGCAGCGAGGTCAGGTCGTGCGGGTCGGCTACAATCGGCGGTTCCGCACCGGGTACAGGCGGCTGCGCCATCATCGACCCGCGCGCGCCGAACTCCGATCGATCCGTTCCGTCATCAGCACCAGTCCCGCCAGGTGGGATGCGCTCTCGGGGCCGATCGCGAGCGACGCCCGCGTGGGCGGAGTGCTCGACGATCTCGCGTCCCATCATCTCGATCTGCTGGCCTGGATCGTCGGCCGGCCGATCCGGCGCGTCCAGGCAGTCGCGGTGAGCGGCGGGGTCTTTCACCTGAATCTCGACTTCGGAGAGCTCGTTGCCGACTGCGAAGTGTCGCACGGTCCGAAGTACCGGGAGCGGCTGGAATTCGTGACCAGTGAGGGTAGACAGACGGTAGACCTGTCGGGTCCAGCGGCGATGTTCGAAGCATCGGTTCAGCGGCTGCTTGGCCGCCCCAGCCCGACCGTGCAGAGCACGGTGGCGCAGTTGGCGTCGTGGATCGCCGCCGCGCGGGGCGATCGCGATGAGACCGGTGCCGACGCAGCGGCCGGCGTCCGTTGCGTAGCACTGGTGGAAGCCTGCCGCCGCAGTCTCCAGGCCGGCGGCTGGATCGAACCGGAGCTGCAGCCAATGGAACTCCCGGCGTAATGATTCCGCGACCGGTCGTCATGATCGGGCTCGACGCCGCCGAGGCGTCGCTCATCGACCAGTGGAGCGCGAGCGGCGAGCTCCCGGCTCTCGCGGCGATTCGCGAGCGTGGCGTCTGGGGCACGCTGGACGGCAATGCCCATCTATTTGCCGGCGGCGTCTGGCCGACCTTCTACCTGAGCCGCGACGTGCCATGGCACGGACTCTATCACAACAAGCTGTGGCGCCCGTCGGCGATGCGCTGTGAAGTGCCGGCAGACGAGTGGTTCCCCGCCCCGCCCTTCTGGGAGCGGCTCGATCCGGTACTTCGCGTCGCGATCGTGGACGTGCCGATGACCGTGGCGCGGCCCAAACCGCTCAACGGCGTGCATCTCGCCGGCTGGGGCACTCACGATGTGGTGGCGCGCGGCAGCTGGCCGCCGTTCCTGTGGACCGAGCTGCAGCATGAATTCGGCGCGCCGGCGATGCCGGCGGAACTCTTCGGCGCGCAGTCGGGTGCTACGCTCGAGCGGCTCCGCAGCCAGCTGCTTCGCGCTACCGCGCAGTTCGGCCGCCTGACGGAAAAGCTGCTCAAGCGCGAGCGTTGGGATCTCTTCGTGGCAACGTTTGGCGCGCTGCACCGCGGCGGCCACTATCTCTGGGATCTGAGCCAGATCGACGGCGGGCCGCTCGAACTGAGCGCCGCGCTGCGGGAGCTCTACACCGCGGTGGATCGCGCCCTCGGGCAGCTGCTGGCAGCGGCGCCGTCCGATGCACGAATCATGGTATTCGCGCTGCACGGGATGGGCCCGAACACTACATGGGCCGATCGCTGCGTCGAGATCCTGGAACGAATCCAGACTGGAGCCGCCCACGCGCCCAGGCACGGGCTGATGTACCGGTTCAAGCGACAGCTCCCCTGGCCGATGGTGCGCGCGGTCACGACTCGGCTGCCTCATTCGGTGCAGGGGCGGCTGGTGTCGCTCTGGTCGTCACGGATGTACGACTGGCGTGTGACGAGAGCGTTTCCGCTGCCGATGGATCATGCGGGGTATCTGCGAATCAATCTGCGGGGCCGCGAGCCCCAGGGGATCGTGACGCCCGGTGAGGAGTATCGCGCCATCTGCGACGCGCTGGCCGAAGCGTTTCTGAGTTTTCGCGATCTGGCAACCGGCAAGCCGATCGTCGCCCGGGTTCACCGGCTCCAGGAGCTGGCGCCCCAGGATGCCGACTACCGCGACCAGCTGCCCGATCTGGTACTCGAATGGGCCGACGTCCCGGTGACCGGTTCGCCCGGTGTGGTCTCGCCAAGGTTCGGTGAGATGCGCTGGATGCCGTCGGGCCGGCTGCCGTCGGGTCGGGCGGGCAATCACCGCTCACGCGGGTGGTTCATGGCGGCGGGCGAGGGAATCGAAGCCGGCTCCGAGGCGCCGGGCCATCACATCCTCGACCTGGTGCCCACCGCCTGCCAGTGGCTCGGCGCCGACCTGCAGCATCACTTTGCCGGCCGGCCGATTCCGGAGCTTATCGATCGGCCGCGTGATACTCCTGCAACAGCACCTTGACCGAATCGATCGGCAGGGCGGTGACGGTGTGGCCACTGCCGGTCACGGTGGTGGCGCGGAACAGCGAGTTGTAGATCGCCTCTTCGGTCGCTTCGACCACGGCCTGGAAGATGGGCGACATCGCTTCGTTGTCGAGATCGCTGACCTGGCGAATCGGCTTGCCCTGCTCCCGCCGGACCTCCGGGTTGGTGGCGAACGCGATCACGTAATCACCTGATCCGTTGGACGCCGAGGAGCCGGTGCGCGCCAGCCCGAGCAGCGCGCGGCGGGCCACCCGCTCGAGGTTGCGGTCGGACAGCGGTG
>DASSTY010000412.1:0-2888 GCA_035707585.1 Gemmatimonadales bacterium | reverse complement strand
GAGGAGCAGGATGCCCCACCCCTTCACATCGTCTCCGGTGCCGGTGAGTTGGCGATTTCGCGAAGGGTCGCTTCGGCGTGGCGAACCCACCGCTCGCCGTCGAGTCCCTTGGGCGGCCGCGCCAGGAAAGCGCGGAGATGCTCCGCGGCCTGCTGGGTTTCGCCGCGCTTGAGCAGCAGGAACGCGACGCCGTAATGCGCGCCGCAGAGCGTATCGTCCAGTTCCAGCGCCCGCTTGTAGTAGCGGATTGCCTCGTCGGGCTGCCCCGTTTTGGTGAAGGCGATGGCCATGTTGAGCAGGATCCGGGAATCCATCGGATTGTCCCGGTAGGCCAGACGATACGAGGTAAGAGCCGCCTCGTAGTCGCCCTGACGCTCCAGCGCCAGCCCCTCGTTGAGGTAGTCCAGTCGCTGCGGGCGCAACCCGTTGGACCGGTCCTTGCCGAGCAGTCGATTCCAGAAGCTCATGTTGCTGAAACGGTTGCCGCGCCGAAGTTCATCAGGGTGCCTGCCGATAACGCAAGAGTGGAAGGAGTGAAGATAGCCCCCGGACAGACCCCCCGCAACGCGGGAATCGGCGTGTTGCGGGGCCGTCTGGCGCGCCGTACCTTGGAACCATCGAGGAGGCCCGATGCGGCGACCCCCGCTGGTAATGGCGCGTCAAACCATGGAAGTCGATTGGCCGCTCTTCGGCGAACTCTGCCGCGCGCTGGCCCTCAAGGTGGCTCGCGAATACTCGCCCGAGGTGGTCCTCGGCATCGCCAAGGCGGGGGTGATTCCCGCCGCCGTGGTGGCTTCGCTGCTGCAGTGCGAGCTGGCGTCGATGGTGGTGACTCGGCCCGAAGCGGGCGCCGAACCGGTGCTGATCGAGGGCCCCCCGGCCAGCATCAGGGGGCGGCGAGTGCTCATCGTAGACGAAACCTGCGACACCGGCAGCACCCTCCGGCTGGCGCTCTCCGAAGTGCGGGGCCGCCGTCCCGGCGAGGTTCGTACCGCAGTCTCCTTCCGCACCGGACCCTACCAGCCCGACTTCTACGCCTTCGAAACCGAGCAGATGATCATCCTGCCGTGGGACCGCGAAGTGGTGGTGGATGGCGAGCTGGTGCCGCGGGCCCTCCCCTGATGCTCTGACCAGCCGGGGCCCGGCTCTCCCGAAGTCGCTAAATCCGCCGAGTCAGCTCGTGACAACGTTTCGGTGGGTCCGGCTATCCAATGGCTGACTTCAACTGAGGAGCCCGTCGTCATGCCCGCGATCCGCCCCTGGCTTGCTGCCGCACTCACGACGGCATGCGCCCTGCCCCTGAGTGCCCAGCAGACCCAGAGTTTCCGGTTCAGCGGACCGGCCACCGTTTACGATCTGGTCGGCCAGGTGACTGTCGTGCCCGCCACCGGATCCACCACCGTGACGGTCCACCGCGTTGGCCCGGATGCCGGGCAGCTCCAGGTCAGGCAGGACGGCGACCGGCTCCAGGTAGTCTTTCCCGGCTCCCGCGTGGTCTACGATTCGATGGGGTACAACAGCCGGACGGATGTGCACATAGCCGACGACGGCAGCTTCGGCCGCGGGCGGCGAGTCGTGGTAGCCGGTTCGGGCGACGGACTCCACGCCTGGGCAGATCTCGAAGTCGCAGTCGCTCCCGATGCGCAGGTCGAAATCGGTCTGGCGGTGGGAAGGGTCACGGTGCGTAACGTGGCGGGGCAGCTGCGGATCAAGACCGCCAGTGCCGACATCGATACCCACGGTGGCAGCGGCGCACTGGATCTGGGCGCTGGCTCCGGCGACATCACGATCACCAAGGCACATGGGGCGGTGAACGCGTCTACCGGGTCGGGCGATATCACCGTGGATCAGGCCGCCACGTCCGATCTGGTGCTGAATACCGGTTCCGGCGACATCAGGGCAAGCAGCGTCACATCGCCGGCAGCTCACCTGCAAACCGGCTCGGGCGACGTGACTGCACGCGATGCCAACGTGCAGCGACTCACGCTCCACACCGGCAGCGGCGACATCGAGGCCACACTGGACGGCACTGTCTCTCAGTTGATGGCCAACGCCGGTTCGGGTGATGTGACGATTGCGGCGCCGGCTTCACTGGGGGCGGCGGTCCGGATCACCACCGGCAGCGGCGACCTGCATACCGAATTTCCGGTTACGGTGACGCACCGTCAGGAGCATGAACTGGTTGGCACGATTGGGGACGGCCACGGGCAGGTACAGATCGAAACCGGCTCGGGAGATGTACACCTCAACAGCCGGCGAACTGCGGTAAGGTGAACTACTCGGCGTCGGCCGGACGCGGCTCCACGGCGAGGGCGTCGGTGTAGGAAACACCCTGGGCGATCCGATCGTAGAGCGTGCCCAGCGTCTCGGGTGCGCCGGCCAGGAAACGGCACCGCCGCTCCCCGCGCGACCGGCACTCCACTTCCATTACCGCCACCGGCGCCTCAGCCACCCGGCCCAGGAAGTCGGCCAGGAGACCGCAGGAAAGGTGGCAGCTCGGATACGGGGCGCCGCCTTCGTCGCTGGCCTCGGCCCAGGATGGGGCATCCAGCGCCAGCACCGCCTCGCCCACCGGAACCACTTCCAGCTCGCCCCAGCCGGTCTCGCTGAAGAATCGCCCCAGCACCTCACTGAGATACCGGGCGTCGAGGTCGGCCGGGTTGTTCACCCGATAGTTGCCGGCCAGCCAGCGGGCAAAGATCTGATACAGCTCTTCGCCTCCGGCAAACCCCGCTTCCTGCAGGTAGGTGGCGGCCTGCAGACCGGTGTCGCGGTCGAGACTGGTGCGAAGCTGCTGGAGCGCGCGCCGGCCAAGCGCGACGCAACTGGAGTCGGTGCCGATCAGGTTCATGGCCCTGGAGGGAAAAAGGATGACAGAAGCTACGCCG
>DASSTY010000411.1:0-7315 GCA_035707585.1 Gemmatimonadales bacterium | reverse complement strand
GGGAGGTTCACGGCGAATTTCAATTACACCCTCTCGCGAACCCGCCCGATTCCGGGAGCGCCCCCGGGGACCACGACCAATCGGCAGAACCTGGGGTTTACCACCAGCTTTTCGCCCACCCGCTTCTGGGCCCTGACCTGGTCGGCCCAGTACAACGTGACCGACGGGCGCTTTGAATCGCACGTGCTCCAGCTCCAGCGCACTTTGCACGAATGGCGGGCCTCGTTCAACTTCGTCCGGAACGCCAACGGGAATGTGGCGCTGTACCTGTCGATCTACCTGAGCGACCTGCCGGACCTCAAGTTCGACTACGACCAGACCACCATCGAGCGATAGCCGGCCCTCCCCCGGGGCCGGGGTTGTCACCACCGGGGGACGACGCCCGCCTCGTCGTGCTCCGGTTGGAAGCGCCACTGCCCGGTCTCAGCCGACGACAGTGTGGCACGGGTCCTGCCTTGCCTTCCCCCGACTTGACTCCCAGGAGCATTCGTATGCGCGGCTGGTGGCTCGCGATTCCTGTGCTGCTTGTGACCGCCTGCAGCTCCGACACGACCGGCGTCGGGCCGGCGGTCGCCACCCCTACAAACCTCAGCTACACCGTCGAGCCCAGCGGCACGCCCGGCCAGCCGACCGGGATCCTGCTCACGTGGGATTTCGATGACAGTCCAGATCTGCAGGTCTGGAATGTGTACAGCCGCGCCTCGACCAACGATGCATTCGGGCTCCGCGGATCAACCACCTCGAACAGCTTCCACGATGCCGGTGTCCCGCATCTGCAGTATTACGTGACTGCGGTCGACAACGCCGGTCTCGAAACCGATCCCAGCAACACGATCACGGTGGACGAGCGGCTGGCACTGGAACAGCCGGCGACGCTCACCAGTACTTCGCTCGACGGCGCGATCGCTCTCACCTGGAGCGACAACGCTTTCCAGGACGAGCCCAACGCTTTCAAGACCTACCGCGTCTACAGCGCATCGTACGATCTGGACAACGACCTGTGCGGCACCGACTGGTCGCTGGAAGGGACTACGGTCTCGCCCGAGTTCGTCTCCGGCGCCCTGCAGAATGGGATTCCACGGTGCTTCGGGGTGTCTGCCGTGAGCGTCGAGGGATACGAGAGTCTGTGGTCTCCGCTCCGGGCCGATACACCGCGCCCCGATTCCCGCAATGTGCTGCTCAACGTTCGCCAGGTGACCGACGCCGGGTCAGGATTCACCTTCTGGCGTGATCTCAACAGCGATGGCGCGGTGGAGCCGAACGAGCTCGGCCTGGTCGGTCCGGGCAGCGACCCTGCGGCTGATTTCTCGATCGAGTCCGACGGGAGCGGCCGGCTCTTCCTCACGCCGGTGAATCCGGGGACCACTGTCGCCCTGTACGGCTCGGCGCCGGTGGAAGATCTCACCAGCATCGACATCGCACCGGAAACCGGATTTGCGGCCGGCGGTCTCGAGGCCAAGCCGGGCTGGGGCTATGTGTTCCAGATGAGCGCAGCCGACGGGTTCGCCAGGTTCGGGGCCGTTCGCGTCACCCATGTGGGGCAGAATTTCCTGATCCTCGACTGGTCGTACCAGACCGATCCAGGCAACCCCGAGCTGCTGGTCGGCGGGGGAGTCCGTACCCGGGGCAACAGCGGCGTAACCGTCGCGCGGTAAACGCGTCAGGCTTCCGCGGTCGTTCGTGGGGGCGGGTCTGAGACCCGCCCCTACCTTGTTTGTACGCCCTCGCTCCGGCAATTTCCGCCCATGCCCGCACCAACTCTCACGCTCGACGGCCGTTCACTGACGGTCGCACAGGTTGTCGCCGCCGCACGCGACCGCCGAACCCAGCTGGTCATTGACTCGGCGGCGCGGACCGAACTCGCCGAGAGCCGAGCGCTGATCGATGCCGCCGTCGCAAGCGGGCGCACGATGTACGGGATCAATACCGGGTTCGGCAAGCTGGCCAACGTCCGAATCGCTCCCGACCGATTGGATCAGCTGCAGGCCAATCTGATCCGAAGCCATGCGGCAGGGGTCGGTGCCCTGCTGCCGCCGGCGGTGGTCCGTGCGGTCATGCTCCTCCGCGCCAACGTCCTGCTGCGCCCCACCAGTGGAGTCCGCCCCGAGCTGGTGGAGCAGCTCGTGATGCTGTTCAATGCGGGGATCGTTCCCGCCGTGCCGGAGCAGGGGAGTGTCGGCGCCAGCGGCGATCTGGCGCCGCTCAGCCACATCGCGCTGGTGCTGATGGGCGAAGGCCAGGTGCTCAATTCTCAGGCAGGTGCAGTTCCGGCCGAGGTGGTGCTGGCGGGGCGCGGAATCAAGCCATTCCAGTTTGCGCCCAAAGAAGGATTGGCGTTCATCAATGGCACCCAGGCCCAGACGGCACTGCTGGCGCTCCTGGTGCACGACGCCTGGGTTCTCTGGCGCACGGCAGTTGGTGCTACCGCGATGAGCCTGGAAGCGCTTCGAGGTACTCCGGCTCCACTGGACCCGCGGATTCACGAAGCCCGCCCCCATCCGGGCCAGCTGGTGGCCGCGGAGCTGCTCCGCGACCTGGTGGCCGACAGCGAAATCCGCGAATCGCACCGCGAAAACGACCCGCGGGTCCAGGACGCCTACAGTCTCCGGTGCGCTCCCCAGGTGCTCGGCGCCGTGGCCGATGCCATCCGCTTCGCCGAAGAGACGGTGGCGGTCGAGCTCAACGCATCGACCGACAATCCGCTGGTCTTCCCGAATGGCGATGTAATTTCCGGGGGCAACTTCCACGGCCAGCCGGTTGCACAGGCGCTCGATATCCTGGCGATGACGCTCACCACCTTGCAGGCGATCTCCGAGCGGCGGGTCGAACGGCTGGTGAACCCCGATCTCTCGCACGGGCTGCCAGCTTTTCTTACCGGGGATCCGGGGCTCCGGTCGGGCTATATGATGGTCCAGATCACGGCGGCCGCTCTGGTGGCGGAATCGCGATCCATCGCCATGCCGGCCAGCATCGGCTCGATCCCCACCGATGCCAATCAGGAAGATTTCGTCCCCATGGGGATGGCGGCGGCGTACAAGGCCCGCCGGATACTGGCCAACGCCCAGCGGGTCGTGGCGGCCGAGCTGCTTTGCGCGGTTCAGGGGCTGGAACTGCTCCGGCCGCTGCAGCCCGGGCGGGGAGTCGCCGAGCTGGTGGATCGGATCCGCTCGCTCGACCCCCCGATCAGGATGCTGGACGAGGATCGCCCGCCGGCCCCCGACCTGGAGCGGCTCACGGCGGCGATCGCCGAGGGGGAACTCGATCCCGGCAGCCAGGTTGGCTTGCTGGCGCGGCGACCGCCCGGTATCTTTCGCTAAATTCATGTCCTGTCGACTGTTTCCCCTTCTCCCCCGAGCCGAATGAATCTGGAAAAGCTGAAGGACACGGCGCGGAAGCACGAGCAGAAGGAGGATTGGCGGCGGGCCATCGACGTCTACCTGAAGGCCATTCAGGAATTCGAGGCTGGCCCGGAGCCGACACCGGATCTCTCGCTCTACAATCGAGTCGGCGATCTGTACCTCAAGATCAACGACTCGACGGCGGCGGTGCGCTCCTACGAGCGGGCGGTAGATCTCTATGCCGACCAGGGCTTTCTCAACAACGCAATCGCGCTCTGCGGCAAGATCCTGCGGATCAACCCCGCGCGCCTACCTACCTATCTCAAGCTGGCCCAGCTTCACGCCCGCAAGAACTTCCTGCACGACGCCAAGCGCTACCTGATCGAATACATCGAGCGGATGAACAGCGTCGGCGAGCTGGATACCGCGTTCGCCGCCGTGAAGGGTTTTGCCGACCAGTTCTCCAACAACCAGGAGATTCGCCTGATGCTGGTGGAGCTGCTGCGCGCTTCGTCGCGGGCCGATGAAGCACGCGAGCAGCTCGAAAAGCTGGCGAGCGAGCTGGAGGCGCGGGGCGATCGCGCCGGTGCCCGCAAGACCCGCGAGCAGCTCGAAGCGATGGGCCAGACGGAGGGGGAGGACGAGGCTGAGCCGGAGGAGGCGCCGGTAACCAGACCGCAGGGCCACCTGGTGTTCCTCGATACCTCGGACGACTACGGGGCGGAGCCAGAAACCGCCGCGTCCGGCATCGAGCCCGAAGCTGCTGAGCCGGACGCGACGCCCGAGCCGGAGCCGCTCCCCGAGCCCGAGCCGCTTACCGATCTCCAGACCACCTCCTTCGAGATGGAGTCCACGCCGGAGGTCACCTTTAAGGTCGAGGGGCTCCAGACGACCGACCCCGGCGATCTCGAACTGGAGCAGAGTACGCCGGCCGATCTCGAATTCGATTCGATTGCCGACGACTCGCTGCTCGATACCGAGCCAGGTCTTGGCCTCGATGTTCCGATGGACGATGAACAGGACATCGACGAGATCGAACCGCTCTCGGGCGTTGAATTGTCCGATGAAGCGCTGGCGCTGGAGCCGCTCGACCTCGAAGAGTCCGGTGCGGAGTTCGATGCCGAGTCGCTCACGGGGTCGGCGCCGCCACCCGAACTGCCGTACGTCGATCTGGCAGGCGGCCCGGATCTGCTCGGCGAGGCCGAGGCGATCGCTGCCCTGGAAGACCGAGTCCTCGATGATCCCCAGAATCCGGATGCTCACCGCGACTTGGCCGACGCCCTCCAGGACGCAGGCGACGTCGAACGCGCCGCGCAGGAGTACGATCTGGCCCGGCAGGGCTACGAGGCGCGAGAAGACTGGCGGGGAGCGCTGGACGTTACCGAGCGCCAGATGGCGGCCGACCCTGGCAACGTCGGGCACTATCAGAAGCGGGTGGAGTTGGCCTATCGCAGCGGCGAGCGCTCGCTGCTCCTCGATGCCTATCTCGGGCTGGGCGATCTCCTGGCGCGCTCCGGCGCCGGCGACAAGGCGGTAGCGGTGTACCAGCGGGTGCTGGAGCATGAGCCGGCCAACGCACATGCCCAGACGGCCATCGCCGCGTTGAGCGCCCCGATGCCGCCGGTGGCCGGTGCGCCACCCGCCGCACCGCCGGGATCTTCAGCGCCGACTGCTTCGCCAACGCCACCGCGTGCCGCGGCACCCGCTGCCCCGCCCGCCGGCCATCACGGCGGGGATTTCGTCGATCTCGGCTCCATGATCATCGACTCCGAGTCGCCCCGCGATACCCGGATGAAAGTGGATTACGAGGAGCCCACCGGCGACGAGCAGCGCGACTTCAACGAAATGCTGGACGCCTTCAAGCGCGGCATCGAGCAGAATCTCGGCACCGAGGATTACCAGGCCCATTACGATCTCGGGGTTGCCTTCAAGGAAATGGGCCTGCTCGACGAGGCGATCGCCGAATTCCAGAAGGCGCTCCGTTCGCCGGAGGGGCGGCTCCGCACCTCGGAAGCGCTCGGCATCTGCTTCTACGACAAGCGCCAGTTTGCCGTCGCGGAGGCGGTGCTGCGCCGTGCGGTAGACGGGCTCGAAGGCGCCGACGATGAAAAAATCGGTTTGATCTACTGGCTGGGGCGCGCAGCCGAAGAGCAGGGAAAGGATCGTGACGCGCTGGCCAGTTATCAGCGTGCGCTGGCGGTCGACATCCGCTTCATGGATCTCGCCACCCGGATTCAACGGCTCACGGCGGGACAGCACTCATGAGTTCACAGCTTGCCCCGGTCACGCTGGAAGATCTCCAGGCGCCACTCAAGCCTCGGCTCGCGGCGGTGAGGGATGAACTGCGCCGGATCATCGAAGCCGACTTCGGCCTGATCACCGAAGTCAACGGCCACCTCATGCAGATGCAGGGAAAGCTGTTCCGTCCCACCCTGGTGCTGCTGGTAGACGAAGCGGTGGGCGGTCCCACGCCGCGGGCGGTGACGCTGGCCGCGATCGTGGAGCTGATTCACCTGGCCACCCTGGTGCACGATGATTCGGTTGACCACTCGGTCCTCCGCCGGGGCATGCCGACCATCAACTCGCTCTTCAGCCATCAGATCTCGGTGATCATGGGAGACTATCTGTACTCCCGCGCCGTCAGCGAACTGGTGGCGCTGGATGATCTGGAACCGCTCAGGGTGCTGGGTCGAGTCACCAACGAGATGACGATCGGTGAAATGCGGCAGTTGCTGGCCCACGACGATCCCCGGCGGTTCAGCGAAGATCAATACGATCTGCTGATCCGCTCGAAGACGGCGTCGCTTCTCTCCGGTGCCTGTGAAGTCGGTGCGCTGGGGGCGCCGCCGGCGGAACGCACCGCGCTGGCCCGCTTCGGCGATGCCCTGGGAATGGCGTTCCAGATCGTGGACGACATGCTGGACTACACTGAGAGCGAAGCGGTCACCGGCAAGCCATCGGGGCTCGACCTGCGGGAGCACAAGGTCACCCTCCCGCTGATCGCCGCGCTGCCGCGAATGCCCGAGCGGGGCCGCCGGGCGGTGGAGCAGCTGATGCGGACCCCGCAACCCGCCGACGACCAGATCGCCGCCGTGGTGGCGGCTGTCACCGAGGCCGGCGGCTTGGAGTACGCTCGCGACCGGGCGCTCCAATTGGCTCAGCAGGCGGAGGCGGCGCTCGATCAGGTACGCCCGTCTCCTGCCCGCGAGGCGCTGCGCAACAGCGTCAGCTACGTTCTGGACCGGCGGCGCTGATGGCGAGCGGACCGCATCGCCCGGGATTTTATCTGGGAGTCCTGATCGCCGGGTTTCTGGCGGGTGGGTTCCTGACGGCGTTCCTGCGGCAGTGGCTGCCCGATAGCGCGGCCAAGGCCTTCTTCACGACCGTGGCGACCCCGACTTTCGGGCCTGTCTCGGTCGATCTGCTGGTGGTAAATTTCACGCTGGGCCCTATTGGGCTGCACGTGTCGTTGCTGAGTCTGATCGGTGTGGTCGTGGCGTACCTGATCGCCCGTTCGCTCTTCTAAGGAGTTCCCATGTTCGGCAATCTCGGTTTTCCCGAAATCATGCTGATCCTGGTGGTCGTGCTGCTCCTCTTCGGAGCCAAGCGACTGCCGGAGGTCGGATCGTCAATCGGGAAAGGCATACGGGAGTTCAAGCGGAGCCTGAGTGACACTCAGGATGCCATCATGAACGATCCCAATGACCGCGCTGCTTCCCGCCAGCTCGATTCCGCTGCGCCTCCCACCTCGACCGGAGCGCCCGCCGCATCGAGCGGCGAGCCCAAGCGTCTGTCGCAGTAGCCGCTCAGGTCTGCGGCTGCTGCGCGGTCTGCGCGTCGGTCCGATAGATCCGACTGCGGTTGTCTACCACCTTCGCCTGATCCTTGAGCGCCGCCAGGTAGCTGCGGACCCGGTCCTGCCGGGCCAGCTGCAGCGCCTTCACCCGAAGCTGATCCAGCTCCTTGTTGAAAGCGGC
>DASSTY010000410.1:0-5563 GCA_035707585.1 Gemmatimonadales bacterium | reverse complement strand
AAGCGGCGCAAGGAGCCGCTGGTGGCCGACCGCTCGTACCGCAACCCCACGCTCGAGGTAATCGAGCGGGCCTACATCATGTACGTGCTGCAGGCGGAGGGCGGGAACAAGACCCGCGCGGCGGAGGTGCTGGGGATCGATCCGTCGACGTTGTACCGGAAGTTGAGCCGTTACGAGGAGCAGACGGAAGTAAAGGGGTAGCTGCCGCGGGATTCGGCTCCCAGCGCGGGCATCCGGCGGAGCCATCTTTGCCGGATGCTCGGAGCGAGATTCATCCGATGGCGGCGCCACGCCCGCCAATCAATCCGATTGGCAGATCACGCCTATGCCGGCGGGATCTACTCCATCACGATCGGCACCGCCCGGAACGCGGCGCTCTTCGGCGAGGTCATTCGCGGCCGGGTCCGGCTCTCTGCCACCGGCGCCATGGTCGCGGAGGAGTGGCTCCGCACCGCCGAACTCCGGCCCGGCATCTGGCTCGATGCCTACGTCGTCATGCCCACCCACATGCATGCCATTCTCGGCCTGGACCCGGATGGCGATACCGATGCCGATCGCATTCCCGACCGCCACTCGTGGGCGGCCCCGCATGCGCCCGCGGAAAAAGGGCCGCCCGCATCGGATCCCCCACCCCCGGCATGCGCCCCACCCCCGGCATGCGTCCCACCCCCGGTACGGGCGCGCTGCGCGCGCCCCTTGTGCCCGGGCGCGCGCCCCAATGCCCCCACTCTCGCCAACATCATCGGCGGCTTCAAGGCCGCCTGCACCCGGCGCTACCGGGAACTCACTTCCGATCCCGATGCCCGGCTCTGGCATCGCAGCTATTACGAGCATCTCATCCGGGGACCCGACCAACTGGCGCGGGCTCGGCGATACATCGAATCGAATCCGCGGCGCTGGCCTCGGTGACCCATCCCGCCATGTCTTCCGCGATCTGCAACGGGCTCGCGCCGCAACTCACGCCGCTCGGCACAACTTCGCGCTGGCCTGAGACTTGCCTTTTCTACACTGTCTCGCTCACATATTGGTCTCACAGCGCCTTCTGCCGTTGATGATCGTCAACGCCCTGGGAGCAAGCCCATGAAGGTCGGAGTCATCGGTGCCGGCCCGGCCGGAATCACGGCTGCGTATCAACTCGCCAAGTCCGGGGTGGATGTCGAGGTGTTCGAGGCTTCGCCCCATGTGGGAGGGATGTCCCGAACGATCGAGTTGTGGGGACAGCGCGTCGACCTCGGCCCTCACCGGTTCTTCAGCAGCGATCGCCGAGTCAACGAGCTGTGGCTGGAGGTCGTCGGCCGAGACTACGCCATGGTCGATCGGCTCACCCGAGTCTACTACAACAATCGGTTCTTCCAGTACCCGCTGCAGCCGCTCAACGCATTCGCCAACCTGGGCCCGGCCGAAACCGCCCGCTGTCTCACCAGCTACTTCACCGCCCATCGAAACGGCCGGGTCGATACCGGCGCCAGCTTTGAAGACTGGGTGGTGGATCGGTTCGGACGCCGCCTGTTCGAGATCTTCTTCAAGACCTACAGCGAAAAGCTCTGGGGAATTCCCTGCGACGAGCTCGATGCGGATTTTGCCGCGCAGCGGATCAAGAAGCTTTCGCTCACGGAGGCGGTGAAGGCGGCTTTCGGTGTCGGGGGCAGGCACAAGCACAAGACGCTGGTAGACAAATTCGCCTACCCGCTGGGCGGCACCGGTATGGTATACCAGAGAATGGCCGCCGCGGTGGAACGCCTTGGTGGCGCGGTTCATTTGCGCACGCCGGTTCAGCGGGTCGTGAATGATGGCTTCCGCATTACCGGGCTCGAGCTGCCCAACGGCGATCGGCGGTCGTTCGACTACGTTGTCTCGACGATGCCGCTCACGCTGATGCTCCGCAGTCTTGCCGGAGTGCCGCAGCCGGTGCTCGATGCGGCCGCCTCGCTGCGATTCCGGAACACCACCCTGGTGTATCTCCGAGTGCCCGGCACCGACCTGTTCCCCGATCAGTGGCTCTATGTCCATTCGCCGACGCTTCGGATGGGCCGGATCACGAATTTCAGGAACTGGGTTCCCGAACTGTACGGGGACACCACCGATTCAATTCTTGCGCTGGAATACTGGAGCTACGACGGCGATTCCTTCTGGGCTGCCAACGATGATGATTTGGTAGCTACGGCTACCGAGGAACTGCGTTCCACCGAACTGATTGGCGACAGAGAAGTGGCCTCGGGTGCGGTTGTGCGGATCCCTCGATGCTATCCGGTGTATGCCCGAGGGTATCGCGCACCGCTTGCCGCCGTGACGGATTACCTGCGGGGCTTCGAGAATCTGCTTCCAGTGGGCCGCTACGGCGCATTCAAGTACAACAATCAGGACCACAGCATCCTGATGGGGCTTCTGGCCGCTGAGAAGATCCAGAGCGGGGCCGGGCACGATCTCTGGGCGGTCAATACCGACTACGATTCCTACCAGGAGGCCGCCATCATCACCGAGACCGGCCTGCAGGCGGCGTAAACGGCTGCTTATCGGCTGGCTTTCGCTGCGCCATCCTCGGTCAGCAGCTTACGGTAGACGGTAATTCCCTGAGCCATACCCTCTGCGGCCACCTGCCGGGCGCGCGCTGTATCCCCAAGCTCCTGCAGGCAGGTAAACAGCCGCCCGCGTGCCTTGGCCCGTTCCGGCTCGATCTTGAGCGCTGTTTCGAGCACCGGGACCGCTTCATCGCAGCGACCGAGTGACCGGAGCACCTGCCCCAGCGCCTCGTAGACTTCGGCGTTGCCGGGCGCCATCGCCGCCGACTGCCGCAGGAATACCTCGGCCGCCTGCGGATCGCCCTGCTCGCTCAGATACTCGGCATAGAGCCGGGGGCCGCGAGCACTGGGTTCGTGGGCCGACATGTAGGCAAAGAGCGTCGCACTGTCTCGCCAGACCTGCTGCCGGCGCGCGCTTCTCAGGACCCCCAGCAGCAGGATGACTCCGATCATCGCGATGGCGGCACTCTGCACCCAGCGGGATTCGCGAGCGGATCCCATCAGCCACCACAGCACCGCACCCACCGCAATCATCGCCCCCACGCTCGGCATGAAGAGGGTGCGCTCTGCCAGCAGGACGCCGGTGGGAATTACGAAGTTGCTGACCGGGAACAGCGCGATGGCGCACCAGGCCAGCCCGAACGCCACGGCAGGCATCCGCCGCCAGGTCGCTGCGAGTGCAACCACGAAGAGCGCCAGGAGCAGGAGCCCCAGAACGCCCGCCGCGGTCAGGGTGGTAACGCCGGTAATTCCCGGCGGTCCGTAGTCGGCCTGCAGGTGGGCCGGCCACAGGAGCAGACGGGCCCACTGCGGCACTATCGTGAGCATCGTAAGCAGCCGGCCGCCGACGCCGAGATCGCGGAACGCCACGTGAAGCGGCCCGGCGCCGGCGCCCTCGAGGACCATGCTGCGGCAGAGCAGGACGAGCAGCAGCGCGAGGCCCAGGCCTCCCCACACTGGCCGGAGTAGACCAATCCGGTCCCGCCAGCTTCGCTCGCTCCGGACCAGGATCAGCTCCGCGGCGCCCAGCAGAAGTGGAATCATGAACGCCTCTTCCTTGGCGAACGCGGCCAGCGCTGCCAGGAGCGCGATTCCGATTCCTTTGTGCCACGGGATCGCCTGGTCGGTGGCCCGGACGCGGAGGTAGGCCAGGACCGTGAGCGTCGTCGCCAGGGTGCAGAGCAGTTCGGACTGTCCAACCGCGTTTCCGACGACTTCCACGTGAACCGGGTGAACTGCGAATAGTGCCGCAACCAGCCATGCGCCCGCCCGATGCATCAGCCGCTTTGCCAGCGCGTAGACGGCCAGTGTCGAGGCGAGGATCAGCAGCACATTGGTCAGGTGAAAAACCCAGGGTGCCCCGCCGCCGATCTGCCACTGGACCGCGAAGAGCCAGATCGTCAGCGGCCTATAAAGGATGCCGAGCAGATACCAGTAGGGTTGCTGGGCATAGACCCAGGGCGCGGCAAGAGTATGGATCACCGGGTTGCCCGAGATCGCGCGGACGTCGTCGTAGGCAAACCCGTTCGCCAGGCTGGCCCCGGAAGCGGCCAGCGCGAGTATCAGCAGAGTGATGATCGGTATCGAGCGACGGGTTGCGCGCATGGATCGGCGGCAAGTGCAAGAAGTGTGCGGTACAGGGGCTTCCGCGCCGCCTTTCTGAGCGCCCGTCCGAGACAATTTGAGCCTCGTGACGGTGCGCTGCGATGACATTGTGCGGATGCGCGGCGCCGTCCAGCCGAACTGGTGGAAGCCGCGTTGCAAAATCCGGTTGCGGCGAGCCGGGTCGGTGCCATGCAGGCAATGGCACGAAGTCTTCTAAGGCCCAATGCGCGCACTACTTAGCGAGTCGGGTCTGGCAGTGGCATACCAGTTGCCTTACCCCCCGCCGGAACCACCGAGCACCAATGCTCACGATCCAGCAGTCCCCTATTTACCCTGGAAGGAAGAAGACCATGATGAACCGCAAGGGCTTCACCCTCATCGAGCTGCTGATCGTTGTCGTGATCATCGGCATCCTCGCGGCGATCGCGATTCCGAAGTTCGCCGCGACCAAGGACAAGGCCAAGCTGGCCTCGATCAAGAGCGACATCCGTAACATCGAGACGGCCGAAGAGGCCTACTTCGCCGACAATGCGGCTTACGGCGTCTACAGCGCGATCAATGGCGCCAACCTCTTCACCAGCTCGACCGGTAACGTCGCGACCATCACTCTGGTCGGCACCACCGGCTATACGGTGAGCGTGACCAACAGCAGCATCACCAGCGGGAACAACACCTGCACGGTGACGGTCGGCGGCACTGCCTCGACCGATGGCGAGATTACCTGCTCGTAAGCAGCTGATCTGATCACAGAGGCACGACGCAGGGCGGCGGTCTTCGGGTCGCCGCCCTCGTCACATCCACCCCTTGGAGGAGTACCGATGTGCGCGTTTCGTTCTGACAGCAACGAGTCCCAGGCGGCTGCCAGCGCACCCCTTCGCGCACGCCGGGCCGGCTTTACATTGATCGAGTTGCTGATCGTCGTGGTGATCATCGGGATTCTGACCTCGATTGCGATCCCGAAGTTCGCGGCCACCAAGGTCCAGGCTCGGATGGCCCAGATGCGGGGAGACCTCCGCAATCTCGCCACCGCCCAGGAGGCCTACGCCTCGGACAACAATGTCTATTACTCCGGGGCCATTCCCAATTCGGCGCTGGTATACAGCCCATCGTCCGGGATCAGCATCACCATTCAGGAAGGCACCGTCTCTGGCTGGAGTGCGGTCGCTTCGTCCACCGAGACGACCCGGACCTGCGCCATTTTCGTCGGCAATGCGGCCCCCGTGGCTCCCGCGACGATCGAAGGCCACATCGCGTGCAGCAACTGAGTCCGGTACCTCCCGCCTATCTGCCCGGGGCGGCGGAGCACCCCGTCGCCTCGCTGCTTTTGACGTCGGGCACCCTGACTCCGCTGCTTCCGGCCGCGCCACCGATCGAGCTGGTCCGCCCGCCGCACCACCGCTCGCTCCGCAGTCTCCTGCTGGGCGATTTCGGCATTCTGA
>DASSTY010000409.1:0-4300 GCA_035707585.1 Gemmatimonadales bacterium | reverse complement strand
CCCTTCGGCCGGCGAGGTGTCGCGGTTGAACTCCCAGCTGGTCCGGAAGGCCAGATGATGACTCAGGATGACCCGGATCGCGCTCTCGGTATTGAAGAGATAGTCGCTCGGGTGGTCGGCCACCGGCTGGAAGGTAGAGGTATGCTCCAGCGTCACCCCGGTTCGGAGCGGCAGGCTGGCATTGAACCGCACGTTGAGCCGCGTAAGTGACGTGCTGCGCGCCGCGGTGCTGGTGTCGGGGAGATCGAGCGCTTCATAATCCTGCAGCAGCGCCACGCCAAGCGAGACCCGGCGGACGCTGTCGCGGATCAGGTTAAGGTCGGCGCCGGCCGATAGCGCGGCCCTGATGTTGACGTGGCGGACGTCGTCGCGCAGCCCGGTGGCGGTAATGAATGGCGAGATCCAGTCCCAGGGACGAAGCCGCACCTCGCCGCCCAGACTGTAGTCTTCGGCGGCCACCGCGCCGTTGCTCCTGCCGTAGTGCACCCCGCCCTTGAGCGAGAGATCGGCCGCATGCTTTCCGCCCATCCGCTTGACCTCGAACCGGGTGGTCAGCAGCGAAAGCGACTGGTTTCCGCTTACGTCGGTAAAGCCCAGTTCGCCGCTGGCGTGCCATCTGGCTGAATCGGGACGGTTCGGATCGAAGGGACCGTTTGCGAGGACGGAATCGGGGCGGACCACCGGCGCCAGCGCCAGCAGGGCGGCCAGCAGGAGCATGCAGCTACCTCCGGAAGTGGAATGGCCATCGGGATTGTCCAACGTAACCCAATGACGCCGCCAGCCCAACTGTCTATCTTTTGACAATGACACTGCCCGACCCGGCCGGCCGAGTTGTCGCCACCGAGCTCAAGCCCAGCACGCCGCATCAGTTCTACTTCTGGACCGCGCGAGACGCCCCGATCGGGATCGGTGCGATTGTCCGGGTAGAAGGGGAGGGGCGGACGGTGTACGGCATCGTCACCGACGGATTCGCCTACTCCGATCTGGTGACACCGATGCACGCGGTGATCGGCGCGGAGGGCGACCCCACAGCGGTAGGCGCCGAGCCCACCGAGCGGGCCGAGATCCGGCTCTATCTCGCTGCGGTGCTGCGCCAGATTCCCGAGGAGCCGCTTCAGCCGGTGCCGCTCGGCCCGGTCTGGCTGGCCAGCGATGCCGACGTGGTGGCGGCCCTCCGGATGGACGCCTACACCACCGGCGAGCGTGCCACCGGAATTCCGGTCGGCGTCTATGCCGCAGGCGGACTGGAGGCGCCGGTCTATCTCGACTGTGATTTCCTGCTGGGGCCCGAAGCAGCCCACCTCAACATTACCGGCGTTTCCGGCCTCGCCACCAAGACCAGCGCGGTGGAGTTCCTGCTCGGCAGCATCTTCCAGAAATTTCCCGACCACAAGGGATCGATCGCGGCCGTCTGCTTCAACGTGAAGGGGCCCGATCTCTGCTTCCTCGATCAGGCGGCCAACCTGGGCGAGGAGGACCAGCGGCTCTATCAGCGGCTGGGCGTGGAGCCGTGCGCCTTTGAGCGGGTTCGCTACTTTGCGCCGTTCAAGCCCGACGGCGTCAATCTCAACACGCTGCGGACCCACGAGTCGCTCGCCGCCAACACCGAGCCGCTGGTCTGGGGCCTCCGTGAGGTGCTCGACTACGCCGAAGTAGTGATGAACCGCGATGACATCGATGCCAAGGCGGACGCGTTCATCGATTTCCTGGCCGAGCGGGTGGTGGGGCGCGAGTACCGGGACGAGACGCTTCGTACCAAGCCGTTCCAGGTGCAGAGCTTTGCCGATCTGGAAGAGTTCTTCCGCTGCATTTTCGATTACATGGAAACGCTGGGCCGGGGCGGGGAAGTCTGGAAGACCCACCACATCGCTACGATCCGGAAAGTGCGCAACCGGCTGGGCAACATTTCCACCCGGTCCAAGGGGCTGGTCACCGACGACGGCGCCGCCAACGATTTGCCGTGGGGTGAATTCACCGACCGCGGCGTGTATGTGATCGATGTCGCGGGGCTCGATCCGCTGGCGCAGGACCTGGTGTTTGCCCGAATCGTCTCCAAGCTGCGGGAACACCTGGAGCGGCGAGATCTCGGCGTAGATCACGTCGCCGTCTTCGTAGACGAACTCAACAAGTATGCGTCGGCCGACGGGCCTGAGACGTACGTTAAGAAGATGCTGCTCGATCTCTCCGAGCGAGGCCGGTATCTGGGGCTGGTGCTCTTCAGCGCCCAGCAGTTTCGCTCGCAGGTGCAGCGGCGAGTTGTGGGCAATACCGGCACCGCGGTGTATGGGCGGATGGATATGGACGAGCTGGCCACGCCTGGCTACAGCACACTGTCGCCGGCCACCAGGATCAAGCTCGCCACTCTGCCCAAGGGCGAGCTGATGGTGCGCCACCCGCATTTTACCCAGCCGATCTTCGTCAAGTTCCCGCGGCCCTGCGTCCTCTCGGGGCGCGACGGCGTAGAGCGCTTTCCGCCCGCCGCCGATCTCCCGTTTGCCGAGGCCGTCGCGCGGCAGTTGGCGGTGCTCGATCGGCGAATCACCCGCGATGCGTCTTATGCGTTGATTGACGGTCGCCGCGAAGAAGATGTGCGGCGCGCTCTGGCGGCCACCCGCCGCGCCCGCCCCGACGACGTCGCCGCCTATTTCGCGGCGGCGCTGGGGCGGCGAGTCATGCCGGAAGTGGCGACGGTGCGGAAGGGAATCCCGGCCGTCTCACAGGCGGAGGACGGATACGGGTTCTAGCAAACGCGGAGTAGTTGCCTCACGACAGCTTGGCTGCGTCCTTGTCTCCCTTTGAATCGGTGGCGCGGCGGCCCATCCAGACTCGGCCGAGCGTCAGAGCGCGCCGCGAGCGTCCGGAAGCATCGAGCCGCCGCGCATGGGCGCCCAGCAGATCGCTCCGCGTAACGATCCCGACCACCTTGCGCGGCTCGTCGGCCCGCACCACCGGCAGCCGGCCGATCCGGTGCCGCACCATCTGGTCGGCCGCCTCGCGGAGCGTGTTGGTTTCCAGAACCGTCACCGCCGGGCGCCGCACCACTGATCCCACGTTGGTTTCCGGCCGTACCTCCGGATTCACCAGATCACGTCGCGTCACCACCCCCACCAGATTTCCTTCCGAATCCACCACCGGAAAGCCGTTGTGGTAGGCGCCGCCCGCGCCGGAAATCAGCCGTTCGCGTACGGTGGCGAGCGTTTCATCCGACGAGAGAGTCACCACGTCGCGGGTGGCTTCGTCGCGCACCAGAATCTGATCGAGGTAGTCGGCCTGATATTCGGTTGGCACCGGGGCGCCGCGACGGGCCAGCTTCTCGGTCATGATGGTGTTTTTCATCATCATGAGCGAGACCAGATAAGCCGCCGCGCAGCCGCCCAGCAGCGGCAGCAGGCCCATCGGCTGCCGGGTGGTTTCGAAGGCAAAGACGACTGAGGCCAGAAGCGCCCGCGAGGCGCCGGCGAACATCGAGGCCATGCCAACCAGCGCCGCGATCCTGGCGTCCACCCCGAGTACCGGCACCGCGAAGATCGCCGCCCGCCCCAGGATCGCGCCGAGCCCGCCGCCAATCGTGAACAACGGGGCCAGTGTTCCGCCCGATGTGCCGCTGCCGAGCGCGATGCTCCAGCTGATCAGCTTCATCACCGCCAGGAAGAGCACGGCGCTGCCGACCAGATCGCCCGAGAGGATATGGTCGATGTTGTCGTAGCCGACGCCCAGCGTATGCGGCGCGAAGTAGCCCACGATGCCGACCGCGAGCGCACCAATGGCCGGCCACCACATCCAGTGCACCGGCAGCTTTTCGAAGGCATCTTCGATGGCGTAGACGCCGCGGGTAACGTAGACCGACGCCAGGCCGACCAGCGCGCCGATGATGACGTAGGTCGCCAGCGCCAGCCCGCCCGGCTGCGCCAGCTGCGGCATCGCAAAGATCGGAGCGGAGCCGTGGATCGCCATCCGGACGGCGGTGGCGGTTCCGGCCGCGAGCGAGATCGGCACCAGCGAGCGGGCTCGATATTCAAAGACCAGCAGCTCCACCGCGAGCAGTACCGCCGAGACCGGGCTGCCGAAGGTCGCCGCCATACCGGCGGCGGCGCCGGCTGCCAGCAGGACCTTGCGCTCGTCGGCGGTGATCCGCATGAACTGGCCGACCACCGACCCCAGCGCGCCGCCGGTGGCGATGATCGGGCCTTCCGCGCCGAACGGCCCGCCGGTCCCGATCGCCACCGCGGAGCTGACTGGCTTCCAGAAGGTGACCTTGGGCGCAATCCGGCTCTCGGCGTAGAGCACTCGTTCCATCGCC
>DASSTY010000408.1:0-4927 GCA_035707585.1 Gemmatimonadales bacterium | reverse complement strand
CGGGAGCTGGCCGAGTGGCTCGACCGCGGCTGAAGCGCGGATGGATGGTGCTCGGCGGCGGCCTCGTGCTGCTGGGTCTGATCTACGCGGTGCCGGCTCTGGGGCGGCGGCTGGAGTTCTTCCGAGTCCGGAGAATCGAGGTTGTAGGAATTCGGTATCTGTCTGCCGACAAAATAGTTGAGGGCATGCACCTCAGGCGTAACGCGAGCGTGTTCGACGATCTCGATCCTGTTGCCGCGAGACTCCGGAAGATGCCGGGGGTCGACGATGCTGAGGTGGATCGGCGTCTTCCCGGGGCGCTCCGGGTCACGATCCGAGAGGTGGATCCGGTGGCCCTGGTACCGCAGAAGCGCGGGATGGCGATGATCGACTCGACCGGGCAGGTGCTCCCGTTCGACCCCGCCACATCCGCGCCCGACCTCCCGGTAGTCCGGTCGGCCGATCGGGGAGTGGCGCGGGTGCTCGGCCGGACGCTGGAATTTGAACCCCCGCTCTTCGCGCAGATCTCGAGCGCGTGGCGGGATCATGGTGACGTGGTACTTGAGGTGGACGGCCGGCGATATTGGTTTACGCCAACGGCAACCATCGAGGAGATTCGCGCGGTCATGGCAGTAGCCCAGGAATTAAATCGCCAGGGACGGGGATTCACGGAACTGGATGGACGGTTCAGCGGCCAGGTGGTGGTTCGGGGGCTTCGCCCCGCGGAGCACCGGGAGCGCGGCGCATGAGCGCACAGCCGCAGCGGCTGGTCGCCGCCCTCGAACTGGGCTCCACCAAGGTGGCGGCGGTCATCGCCGAAGCCGCCGGCGACAGTCGGGAGCCGGTTGCCAGGATCCTGGGCCTGGGTGTTGAACGGAGCAGTGGGATCCGCCGCGGGGTGGTTCGCGATATCGAAGAGACCACCCGCGCCATTACCAAGGCGATGAAAGACGCGCAGCGGATGGCCGGCGTCGAGGTCGGCACCGTCTACTGCGGCATCGCCGGAGAACACGTCGCCGGGCGCAGCTCCCATGGGATGGTGAGCGTCACCGGCGACGAGATCCGCACCAGCGACGTGGCTCGGGTCAACGATATGGCCAGCAACGTGTCGTTCGGGCGGGACCACGAACTGCTTCATGCCATTCCGCAGGATTATCTGATCGACCAGCAGGCCGGGATCAGCGACCCGATCGGGATGACCGGTTCGCGCCTCGAAGCCGAGGTCTACCTGGTGACGGTGCTGTCGAGCGCCCTGCAGAACCTGCGGAAATGTGTCGAGCGGTCGGGCTATCATGTTGGCGAGTTCGTGCTGGAGCCGCTGGCCGCATCGCTGGCGGTGCTGACGCCCGACGAGCGGGAGCTGGGGTGCGCTCTGGTCGACCTGGGCGGGGGCTCAACCAACGTTTCGATCTTCCATGCCGGGAAGATCCGCCACACCGCTTCGCTCCTTATGGCGGGCGGGCACGTTACTGCCGATATTGTACACGGGCTCCAGGTCACCCAGCAGGATGCGGAACGGCTCAAGGAGCGGCACGGGGCCGCCTACGAACCGCTGGTACCGGAGACCGACGTCATCGCTCTGCCGAGTACACCCGGGCAGGGAGCACGTACGGCGGAGCGGCGGGTACTGGCGCACATCATGCATATGCGGCTCCAGGAAGTACTGGAGTATGCGCTCGACGAAATGACTCGGGCGGGCTACCATCAACGTCTGCCCGCAGGAGTTATCCTCACTGGTGGTGGGGCTTTGACTCCGGGCATAGTAGAACTGGCCCGGGAGGTCTTTGCCTTGCCGGCCCGTACCGGCGTGCCGGGCGAGCGGTTGCGAGGGCTGGCGGACAGCCTCGAATCGCCGCGAATGGCAGTGCCGGCCGGACTGGTGCTTTACGGAGCACGCGAGGTGGCCCAGGGCGGTGGTCTGGGCGGCCGGCGGGCGCCGGCAGTCGAGAAGGTGCTTGCCCCAGTGAAACGCTGGCTCCAGGACTTCTTCTGATCAGTCGGCCCCGAGGGAACACGCTATGATTTTCGAGTTGGAAGAACACGCGGCGCAGAACGCCCGGATGAAGGTGGTCGGGGTCGGCGGTGGCGGTGGCAACGCCGTCAACCGGATGATCGAGGAGCAGCTCCAGGGGGTCGAGTTCATCTCGGTCAACACCGACGCTCAGGCGCTGGGCACCTCCAAGTCCGACATCAAGATTCAAATCGGCCGCAAGCTGACCCGAGGGCTCGGCGCCGGAGCGCGGCCCGAAATCGGGCGCCAGGCCATCGAAGAGAACCGCGACGAGGTGCTCCAGTCGCTCCAGGGCGCCGACATGGTGTTCGTGACCTGCGGCATGGGCGGCGGTACCGGCACCGGTGCGGCTCCGATTGTGGCTCAGCTGGGGCGCGACATCGGTGCGCTCACGGTCGGGATCGTCACCAAGCCATTCCTCTTCGAGGGCCGCCGGCGGATGCGCCAGGCGGAGACCGGCATCGCCGAGATGCGCAAGAACGTCGACACCATGATCGTGGTGCCGAATGAGCGGCTCCTGGCGGTAGTGGGCAAGGGGATTCCCTTCCAGGATGCGCTCAAGAAGGCCGACGAGGTTCTCCTCCACGCGACGCAGGGCATCGCCAGTCTCATCACCAGCACCGGCATCATCAACGTCGACTTCGCGGACGTTCGGACCGTCATGCAGAATGGCGGTGCCGCGCTGATGGGCACCGGGATCGGCCGCGGCGAAAACCGCGCGCTGGAAGCGGCTCAGCAGGCGATCTCCAGCCCGCTGCTCGACAACATTTCGATTTCCGGCGCCACCGGCGTGCTGATCAACATCATCGGCGGCGACGATCTTACGCTGGGCGAAACCACCCAGATCAACGACATCATTCACGACGCGGTGGGCGACGAAGCCGAGATCATCTTCGGCGCCGGCAACGACCCCGCGATGCATGGCGAGGTGCGGGTCACGGTGATCGCCACCGGATTCGATCGCGCGGTGACTCCCCACGACACCATGGCCGGCCCGGTTACCCGGAGCCCCGGCGTCATCAACTTCCCCGGCAAGCGTGCCGCGCCCACCGCGCAGCCGCAGCCACCCCAGCCCCGGATGCCTTCGCGTCCCGCTCCACTGGCCGGCGGCGAGGTCTCCGACATGGAGATCCCGACGTTCATCCGTCGGCAGATGGACTGATGCGGCGATTCGCGCTCCCGCTCGCTGCGCTGGTTCTGATCGCGGCCGCCGTCCTGGCGCTGACCGGGAGTTGGCCCTGGCAGCGATTCGACGTTGAGGCGCCGGTCGCGGTGAGCGCCGACTCCGCGGTAACCCTGGTCCAGCCAGCCGACGCCGAATACGCCGACACGCTCCACAGCGGCGAAACGGTATCCGAGCTGTTTACCCGTCACGGCATCAGCCTGGCCGACATCGCGGCCATCGCTCCAGCGCTCAATCCCCGACGCCTTCGCCCCGGCCTGATCTTCCATTTCCGCGCGCCGGCCGACGACTCGGTTCCCGACCGCATTACCGTGCGCACCGACCCCGAGACGCGACTTCGTTTCGTTCGGGTGGCGCAGGGCTGGAACACCGAATCGGAATCGATTCCCTGGACGCCCGAGACGATTCGAGTCGAAGGTACGATCGATAACTCGCTGTACGACGCCTTGGACAGCGAAATCCCGGATACGGTGCTGGACGGTGCCGAGCGGCAAAGGCTGGCCTGGGAGATCGCCGACATCTACCGCTGGCAGGTGGACTTCACCCGCGACCTTCAGACCGGCGACCATTTCAAGGTGCTGCTCCAGCGCCTGGTGAGCCCCGACGGCGAAGTCCGGTTTGGCCGGGTGCTCGCCGCTGACCTGGGGCTCGAAGGCAAGAGCTACACCGCTTTCCGCTTTGAGCTCGCGTCCGGCGAAACCGCCTACTACGACAGCGACGCCAATTCGCTGCAGCGTGCCTTCCTCCGGGCGCCGCTGGAGTTCCGGCGGATTTCCTCGAACTTTTCGAGGGCACGCTACCATCCCATACTCGGCCGCGTTCGGAAGCATGAGGGGACCGACTATGCGGCGGCGGCCGGTACGCCGGTGATGGCAGCGGGCAACGGTACGGTGGTGCGTGCCGGGCGGGCCGGCGGGTACGGCAACCTGATCGAGATCCGCCACATGAACGGAATCACCACCCGCTACGGACATCTGCGCGGCTTTGCGCGGGGAATTCGGCCGGGGGTTCGGGTGCATCAGGGGCAGGTCATCGGCTACGTCGGGATGACCGGACTCGCCACCGGTCCGCATCTGCACTATGAATTCCGGGTCAACGGAGTCGCCCGGGATTCGCGTCGGGTGGATCTGGGTCACGGCGAGCCGCTCAAGGGCGCCGATCGCACCCGCTTCCTCGCCGAAGAGCAGCAGCTGGCCGCTCAACTCGATCCGCCCACCGGCGCGGTCCTGGCTCAGGTAGGCAACTGAGCTGGGTCGGTCGACGGCCTGACCGGGCCCTCCTGAACTTCTGACGGGCCCGGCGATGCCTCTCCCACTTACAATCGCCCTGGTATTCCTGGCCGGACTCGCGCTGGCCGGCGCAACGTATTTCGGACTTGAGCGACTGGGCCGGCGTGCCTGGCTTCCGCTGCTTTGCCGCGCGATTGCGTGGACCGCACTCGGTCTTCTTCTGCTCGACGTCAGTTGTGCCGTGCCGTCGCGGAGCGGCCGCCCACTGGTGCTGCTCGACGGCTCCCTCAGCATGACCGCCGCCGGCGCGCAATGGCGTGCGGCACGCGATTCTGCCGCCGCGCTCGGCGAAGTGCGCACCTTTGGCGACAACCGGCCCTTCGCCGACACGCTCCCCGACAGAGGCCGCTCGCAGCTGGCGCCTGCCCTCGCCGCAGCTGTAGCGGGCGATCGCCCGGTCATCGTGATGACCGACGGCGAAATTACCGATCGCAGCGAAATTTCCGACGCGGCGCTCGGCCGCGC
>DASSTY010000407.1:0-3922 GCA_035707585.1 Gemmatimonadales bacterium | reverse complement strand
CTGCCGCCCGTTGATGCCGCCCGCCTGGTTGATTTCGTCCACCGCCAGTTCGGCGGCACGCTTCATCGGAGCACCGACGGAATCGGTCAGAGGTCCGGCCAATCCGATGAGAATTGGAGAACCTGAGGAGGCGCCACACCCGGCCAGCAGCAGCAATGCGGCGCCGCGCAACACGGCCTTGAACACGCTTGCGTTACTCCCTTGGATTCGAGACTCAGCGGCGGCCGGCTTGGCGTTCGTGATTGCGGCCCCACTGGTCGAGCACCGCGCCATCGATCAGACTGACCGAGGCGCGTTTGGTATTCCCATCGACCCGCCAGGTTAGCCGGAGCATCCGTCCACGGCGAACCCACTGCATCATCCACTGCGGCCCCTGCACCCGCGCGCCGACGGCGCCGAAGCGGGACACCAGATCGCTCCGCCACTGATCGAGCTGATCACCATCCACCGTACCGGAAATCGTCAGCACACTGGTGAGACTGTCGGCCGAGGAGAGCCAGAGCTGAACCTGGGCACCGGAAATCGAGTCGATGATGGTGCCACGGCACTCGCGCACGTGAACATCGGTGCGAGACCGCTGGCACTCGAGATTGCCATCCAGAGAATCGGCCCGGGCGGCGACGGCCGCCAGCGGCGCGCCGGCTTCGAAGCCGAGAAAGGTCAGATCGGGCGCCTGGGCGGACGCGGCGGTGGCACCGGCCAGCATCACCGTGACGAGGACGAATCGTCGCAGGGTCTCAGTCATTAGCGGTGCGGTCGGAGAGGATGTTGAGCCCGGCGACACCGGGCGGGAACCGGGGGCGATGGTGCAAAACTGAAGCCAGCCGGGCCCCACGACTCGGGGGTCCGGCTGGCCGGATGGAGGCGGGATTCGGGATCAGATCTTCCGTACGTTGGCCGCCTGGAGGCCCTTGGGGCCTTCGACGATGTCGAACTCGACCTGGTCGCCCTCGGCCAGCGAGCGGAACCCGTCGGCCACGATAGCGGTGTGATGAACGAACACGTCCTTGCCACCCTCCTGCGCGATGAATCCGAAGCCCTTCGCATCGTTGAACCACTTCACGGTGCCCTTCGCCATTGCTGCAACCTCTTGAAAGGGGAGTACGAGGACTCCGTAGAGCGACCCGGCCGGAATGGTCGGGACCGAACACCGGCCGTCAGTTGCGGCCGGAAAACCAGACTTGGTGCTGGAAGGGTTTCGTCGCGTTCTGCATGGTAGAAGGTCCATTGCGAGGACCGTTTTGTCAATATTCTGGACGGCCCGGCCGCAGCCCCCGCGCTACCGAAGCACCACGCCGGCGGTGCGCAATTCGTGGTCCAGCAGCCAGCGCTTGCGGGTCAGTCCGCCGCTGTAGCCGACCAGTTCACCATTCTTGCCGACCACCCGATGACAGGGAATGCAGATGACCAGATGGTTGGCAGCGAGCAATTGCCCCACCTGCCGAGGATGGAGCTCGGCCGCCTGGGCCAGCGCTTCGTACGAGCGAGTCTGGGCAAAGGGGATATCGGCCAGCGCGCGCATGACCACGACCTGCGCCGGCGAGAGATCGAACCAGCGACCCAGGTGGTAGGGGAACGGGAACGGGTCGGTGGCTCCGTGGAAGTAGCCGTCGAGCCACTCGCGCGTGCCGGCGCAGGCACCCAGGCCGATCTGGACGCGGGGTGCGGCGGCCCGGAGGCGGTCCATCCACCGAAGCCGCTCGGCCCGGCCGGGAAAATCCACCAGGAGGGTGCCCACGCCCGGCTCCTCCACGATCGTAAGCGGGCCCAGTGGGGATGGATAGGAATTCCATTGGATGCGCATGCCTTCTCACAAGATAGGTCGCGCCGGGGTCGGGGGCCACATACCCAACTGCGGTACAACCCCTTAGCTTAGTGGATATGGCAACTCCTCAGACGTTGGTGGTACGCACCTTTGCCGACCGGGCGGAGGGACTCGCGCATTTCATGCTGCGCGCCGGTGAGGCGCCCCGCCTGGTTGCGTTTGACGATGCGCTGGGATGCCCGGTGGAAACGGCGCTGTCCGCGCTGGAGTGGACCGGCGTGGTCGGGATTCTCCAGGACGACGATCTGCTTCATGCCGCGCGGCTTACCAGCGAAACTGCCGCGGCCGTGCTGGAGCGCAAGGGCTCCGACCGCCGCTTTGTCTATCTCGGACCTCGTCTCGACGCACCGCCGATGGATGTCTTCGAAGGCGCGGTGCTGTTCGACGAGCCGGGCGTCAAAGCAGTGGAGTTCAGCCAGCGGGCCCATGCGCTGGCGCACTTTCTTCGTGCTACGGCCGGCGCCGGAGCGCTGCTCTCGCTGCTGAGCCGCCGGGCACCCGAAGTACGTCATCTGCGCCGCTGGCTCGGCGCCATCATTCAGGAACTCGATCTTCCTCGCGCCATGGCGGCGGGGTGGTTTGCGGCCAGTTCCGCCGGATGTCTGTTCGCCCCGCTCGACGGCGAGCCGACCTACCGCTACATCGAAGTGGGACTCGAATCATGAGACGTGGTTTGCTCCTCGCGGCCGCCGTTCTGCTGATCGCTCCGCTGGCCGCGCGTCCGCTGGCCGCGCAGCAGGGCGTCTGGGTTGGTCCTCAGGCTCCACTCGATTCGAGCCGGGCAGCACTCCGTGATGCGGTCATCCGCCTCCGCGACAGCGTCTCCAGTGTTGGGGCCGCTGCCGCGGCGTTGCAGCGCGATTTCCAGCGCACCTCCGCGCAATCGCTGGTTTCGCGCGCGCGGGCGCTGCGCGATGCCTGCTCGGGTGCAGTCGCCACGGCACCAGGTACCCGCGAGGTCATTGCCCATACCCCAATGCCCGATAACACCGCCCGGAACCGTCAGGCGGCGGCCATCGCCCAGCTCGACTCGCTCACTCAGGTGCTGCAGGCCTGCATGCGCGACTTCGAGGAGTTGAGCCGGCCGGGCCAGGGGGAGCGGGTCCGCAACTACGCCAACGAGCGCGCCGACCGGATCCAGCCGGCCGCCGGGCGCTATCACGTGGCCATCAAGGGCCTCCTCGACGCGCTGCAGATCGAAATTCGGCCGCGCGGTGCGCCGGCGAACCCCCTGGCCGGCTGAGGTTTTCGGGGGAAAAATGTGGATACACATCTCCACATTTTGTGGATGAATGGTGGCAGGTCGTGATCGGGTGGCGGTTTAGCTCTCCACATTCTGGCCACATCGAAGTGACGTAACCCGAATAAAATCAGGCACTTGCGCGATTTCCGGCGGACTGTATCTTGGGGTCGTCGCCTGTGGAGGCGCACCGAAGCCCCAGGTTTCGGCAGCGATCTACGGGCGGGTCCGGGCGGACCGACGGGGGAGAGACGCCGAGAACAAGGGCTCAGGCGTCCCGATGATCCCGGTGATCACGCCGACCCGGGCAGGCGAAGCCAGTCGCGTGCTTCGTCCACCCCGATTCAGCGCCTCGGGGTGCAGTGCGAACGGTCGGTCCGCGACCCGATCGGACTCGCAGCGCTCACAACGACGAACCAGGTGGGATGGCCATCCGGCCTGGGGATGGATGTCGAGGCCTCAGTTCACCCTCCCGAACGGCGAATCAGCCAGCGGTGGTGAACGAGAGAAGAACGGCGGCGCAAGCTCCGCCCTCGGCTAATCGATGTGTGGGACGGCCGTTCAGCCACGACTGGACGGCCGTTCCGTTTTTTTGGAGACGGACTGACGGACTGACGGACTGACGGACGGACGGACGGACTGACGGACGGACGGACTGACGGACCGACGGGCGGGCGGACTGACGGACAGGCGGACAGCGGAAATTGGTGTCGTGCGTGATTCGGGGTGGGGGTGCGTGATACTGATGATCGCGATTCGTAGGAGCGCGCTATCGTGAGTCATGCAGCAGCCACACGAGAAACTGGCCGCGTGGAAAGCGGCACACCAATTAACGCTGGCGGTATACCGCGCCAGTG
>DASSTY010000406.1:0-2089 GCA_035707585.1 Gemmatimonadales bacterium | reverse complement strand
CACGAACCGGCAAGCCGATCATTCTCTCATCCGGACTCACCGGCCTAGATGAGATTCGCGCGGCGCGCGACCGGATTCGCTCGGCGTGGCGCGCGATCGGGGTGGAGCAGGACCTGGCGATTCTGCACTGCGTGGTGAGCTATCCCACCCCGCCGGAGCAGGCCAACCTGGCGGCGATCCGCGCGCTCGCCTCACTGGGCGAGACGGTGGGCTACTCCGACCACACCCTCGGCATCGACGCCGCGGTGCTGTCGGTACCGCTGGGCGCGCACATCATCGAAAAGCATTTCACCATTTCGAAGACCCGCTCCGCCTTTCGAGATCATCAGCTTTCGGCTGATCCGTCCGACCTGGCTGAGCTGGTGCGCCGCGTCCGCGAGGCGGAGCTGCTGCTGGGCGATGGTATCAAGCGAGTGCTGCCGGCCGAAACCGCCGGCCGCACCGCTGCCCGCCGTTCGATCGTTGCCCGCCGCGGCCTTGCAGCGGGGCAGGTGCTCGGCTGGGAGGATCTCGACTGGGTTCGCCCGGGCACCGGCCTGCCGCCCGGGCGCGAGTCCGAACTTGTCGGAGGAAGGCTCCGGGCACGGGTGGGCCAGGGCACGCAGCTCTGTCCCGAGGAGCTGGAGTTTCCGGTCTGCCCGGTCTGCGCCAGCGCCGATGCCGAACTGCTGACCATCGTGACCACGCCACCACCGCGAGAAAAAAATTACGGCGTGCCGGCGGAGCGCTACCGGCGGGCGCTTTATCGGTGCCAGGACTGCGGCGCGTTCATCAACTGGCACGGCATGCTGGCCGGCGACTACTACCGCGGCGATTACAACCAGGCCTGCTGGCCCGATCGGCTGCTGGAGCCGTTTCGCCGGATTCGTGCTTTGCCGCCGGATGAATCCGACAACAAGCAGCGGGTCGCCCGGGTGGTGCGGCACCTTTCCAACCGCGGCTGCTCGCCCGGTTCGACCCGCACGCTCGATATCGGGAGCGGGCTCTGTGTCTTTCTCGCCGAGCTCGGCGATCAATGGGGCGGCGAGCTGGTCTGCGTCGACCCCGACCCCGCCGCCGCGGCTCACGCGCTGGAGCATGCCGGTGTGAGCGCCGCCCACGCCGGGACGCTGGACGACTTTGCTCCCGGCATCGGTTTCGACCTCGTCACCTTCAACAAGGTGCTGGAGCACGTGCCGGATCCCGTCCGGCTCCTCGGCCAGGCTCGATCGCTGCTTGCCACCGGCGGCACCGTCTATCTGGAGCTGCCCGATGGCGAGCTGGCGCTGGAGCATGGGCGGCTGAGCGAGCGACAGGAATTCTTTGCCGAACATTTGGCCGTCTACACTCGATCGGCGGTGGAGCGACTGGTGGGTAACGCCGGATTTCGCGCCATCGAGACCGCCAGTCTGCACGAGCCGAGCGGCAAGTGCACCGTGTACGCCTTCCTGGAGCCGCTGCAGGAGCCCGCCTGATATGGAATGGGCCTGGGCCGACCGTATGAGCCAGGCGGGCGCGCGGCGCTTCGCCATTCGCCGGCGTACCGCGGCCGATGGCGCGCTGTTCATGGGCGGAAGCGTGTTCTACCAGGGCGCGCGGTTCACCGTCTACCTGGTGGCAGCCAAACTGCTGGGCCCCACCCTCTACGGCCTCTGGAACGCGCTCAATCTGGTGCTGGCCAACGGCGTCAACTACGGCCATCTGGGCGTCCTCAACGCGATGAACCGCGAAGTGCCGTTCAACCGCGGCCGCGGTGAACTGGAACTCAATCAGAGCATCGTGGATGTCAGCTTCACCACCGCGCTGATCGCGGCGGCGGTCATGGCCGGTGCCTGCCTGCTGGCCAGCTTCGTCGGCCGGTTCGATCCGGTCACAGCGTTCGGGCTCCGGGTGCTCGCATTGCTGATTCTGGTGCAGCAGCTCCAGGTGTTCTACGATCTGGTGCTTCGTTCTCACGACCGATTCCGGTTGGTGGCATCGGAGCAGGGGCTGCTGTCGATTCTGTTGCTCACCGTTGTGATCGCCTTCACCATCGTGGGTGGTTTCGCCGGCTTCCTCTGGGGGCAGGTGCTGGTATACCTCGCCGTGCTGCTGTACCTCGCGAGGAATG
>DASSTY010000405.1:0-3502 GCA_035707585.1 Gemmatimonadales bacterium | reverse complement strand
GGCCCAGTTCACCTTGAATGAATTGAGCACTTCGTAGGCGCGGTCTTTCCAGATCGGGTTGCCGGTGCGCTGGTAGCAGTCGGCGAAAATCGACATGACGAGCCCCTGAGCCATTCCGGAAGTCCAGGGCGCGTCGTTGGTAATCCCGCCCGACGTCCAGGTGAATTCATATTCCCACACCGGGAACCGCAGCCCGTCGGCCTCGCGCCAGATCGCGTAATCGTACAGCGCCTGACCGACTGCCAGCATGCTGTCGTTCGTGACGGTGGTCTTGGGAACCAGGTTGGCGACGGTCTGGGCGGTGGTGACCGGCTGGAAAAAGGCGCCGAGGCCGGGGTAGGAATACCAGAGCAGGTGAGGTGTGGTGGCCGGACGGATCACGCCGCCCTGCACGAGCGCGCTGCCGCTCGACACCTCCATCGCCACCGAGACGGCATCGAGGATCCGATGGAAGCGAGCGCTGTCGGTGAACAGGTCGCGCTGCTGGAAGGAAGTGATGAGGCCGAGCGCGCGGTCGATCCGGGCGGCGTTATCGAACTCCGCCCCGGTTCCGCCGAGTGCGCGGAAGGAGTCGGCCATCGCCCGCGCGCGGGTGAGGAGCGCGATGGCGCTGTCGTGGTCGTCCTGGCTGATCGTCCGCCGGCCCAACAGGCACTCGGGGACGCTGCGCGGGTCGGTCAGGTCATGCTGCGTGCAGGTGGCGGTGAGGGTGGAGGAGGGCGCCTGTGGCAGATCCGAGCTGCAGGCGGCGAGCGTGCACGTCAGGAACACCGTCGCGATCAGGCGGCGCATCGATCCTCACGAAGTGGCGGTTGTGGGGGCTGACCGAACGTAGCAAGTGGTACGCGCTGGTGCAATCGGGAGACGGCGTGGGCGGTGCTGCGGGGTGGCCGCCTGTTCGATCGCCCCTACCGGTGATAATTTGGGGGCGCTCGGGCCCTTAGCTCAGCCTGGTTAGAGCAACCGACTCATAATCGGCAGGTCGTGGGTTCAAGTCCCACAGGGCCCATTCAGTCTCCCCGCCCGGGCAGCAGGTCCCACACCGCCCGCTCCAACTGATCGGGTGTGAACGGCTTCTGCAGATACGGCGCTCCCTCCGGCACCAGCCGCCGCCGCACCACGTCCTCGCCGGTATATCCCGACATGAACAGCACCGGCACACCTTGGTATCGCTCGGCCACGACCTCGGCCAGTTGCCGCCCGTTCATGCGCGGCATGATGGCGTCGGTAATGATGAGCGACGGTGGCGCGGGCAGGTCGTCGAGCAGCTGCAGCGCTGCCTGACCATCGGGTGCGCCGAGCACCTCGAAGCCGGCATCCTCCAGGGTACGCTCGGCCAGCAGCCGAATGATCGGTTCGTCCTCCACCACGAGCACGCTGCCCCAATGCACCGACCGAGCATCTTCTGTGCTGGTGCCGGCTGCGGCGGCGCCGGCATCGGCACCCGATTCTGCACGCGCTACCGGCCAGTAGATCGAGATGGTGGTGCCTTGCCCCGGCTCGCTGGTGACCTTGAGGCGGCCGCCGTGCTTGGTCACCACACCGTAGACCAGGGAGAGACCGAGCCCGGTGCCCTGACCGACCGGCTTGGTGGTGAAGAAGGGATCGAAGATTCGCGCCCGGGTCTCCCGATCCATCCCATGACCGCTGTCGGCCACACTCATGCAAACGTAGAGGCCCGCTTCTTCGGCACTATCGGTGTACTGTGTCGCATCGAGTACGGCGTTGGCGAGCTGGATCGTCACGGTGTCGCCGGTGTCGGTGGCGTCGCGCGCGTTGGCCACCAGATTGATCAGCACCTGCTCCACCTGCCCGGGGTCTGCCGATATGGGCCGCACCGCCGGATCGGTCGAGAGCACCAGCTCCTTGTCGGCGCCGAGCAGCTGACGAAGCACCGGGGCCAGGCGACTCAGCACCTCCACCAGATCGAGCCGACGCGGCTGGGTCACCTGCTGGCGTGTAAATGTGAGAAGCTGCTGACTGACCCGCGCTGCCCGGTCGGCCGCCTGCAGCACCAGCCGCATGTCGGCTGCCTGCGGGTGCGCCGGCCCCAGCGCGCGGAGCACGAATTCGCCAAAGCCGAGCACTGCCGTCATCTGGTTGTTCACCTCGTGGGCCATGCCGCCGGCCAAGGTGCCGACCGCCTGCATTCGCTCGGCGTTGCGAAGCTGCTGCTCCGCACTGCGCTGCTCGGTCACATCCCAGAACAGCGTGATTCCGGCGGCCACTTCACCCGCCGCGTTTCGAACCGGTGCGGCGTTGAACGTGACCAGCCGCCGTCGCCCACCAGGCTGCTGGATCTCCAGGGTCTCTCCCTCGACGATCTCTCCGTGCCGCAGGGCGCGCGACATCGGCCACTCGTCCGAGACCACCGGGCGTCCATCGAGGTGCCAGGCGATGTAGTGGCGGCTGTATTCGGAGAGGGCATCTACCATTGTGGCATGGCCCATGATCTCAGTGAATTTTTCGTTCATGAAGAGGATCCGGCCGGACGGCGCTTCGGCGATGACGATGGCGACCGGTGACTGAGTCAGCACCGTTTCGAGCTGTCGGCGCTCGCGGTCGCGGGCGTCGGCCAGCTGTTCGACCCGCTCGCGCGCTCTGACCGCATCGGTCGTGTCCACGCCCGAGACGACTATCCCTTCAATGCGGCCATCGCGCCCGCGAAACGGCTGATAGACGAAATCGAGATAGCGTGGAGCTGGTTCGGCACCGGCAGTGCGCTGCACCCGGACCAGAATCTCCCGCCCAACGAACGGCTCGCCGCTCTGGTATACCTGATCGAGCAGCTCGAAAAATCCCTGACCCTCGATTTCGGGGAGCGCCTCGCTCGCCGGCTTCCCCAGCACCGGCCGATGGCCGATCAGCTGATCGTATGCGGGATTGGTGAGAGTAAAGGTGTGCTCCGGTCCGGTGAGCACGGCTAGAAAAGTGGGTGAAAGCTCAAAGGCGCGGGCCAGCGCGGCTTGTTCACGGGCCTGCTCCGCCGTGAGCGCCGCCTGCAAGCGGTGCTTGCCGATGGCAGTGGCGACGAGCTGCACCGCCACGTCGATGATCTCCTGCTCGGGCAGTGACGGAATGGTGTCTTCGTCGTAGGTGGTGATCAAGACGCCGAGCTGTTCGCCGTCAACTGCGCAAATCGGGGTCGACCATTCGCGTCGCGGCGTTACGCTGCGTGGGGTCCCCGGCTCGGCGCCTCCGGGGGTAGTGGGCCCGACCAGGGTCTGAGGGTTTTCATCCCGGCCGCCGTCGGCCGCATCGGCGACTCGGATCATGGCCACGGCCCGGGGCACCTGCGATTGGAGCAGGTCAACGACCGCCGCTACCACCTCGCTGATCGGGGCGCCGCGAGCGATTTGCTCCAGGATCTGCCGCTGACCCGACTGAAGCTGCTGGTGCCGTCGGTGGCTGGTCAGGTCGCGGAGGATTTTGGCGAGGCCGAACCGGTGGCCGGCGTCATCCAGCAGCGGGATCATCATGCCGCTGCCCCAGAAGCGACTGC
>DASSTY010000404.1:0-4277 GCA_035707585.1 Gemmatimonadales bacterium | reverse complement strand
CGGGTCGAAGTCCCCGGGCAGCGCGCGGCCCACGCGCTCGGCCAGCTCCGCGTAGCTGCCGATGACCTCGACCTCGGACTCGTCCTCGTCGTTCACCCACACCGGCAGCGGCGTGCCCCAGTAGCGATCGCGCGAGAGGGCCCCGTCGACATTATTGGTGAGCCATTCGCCGAACCGCCCCGCACCCACTTCGGGAGGATGCCAATCGACCTGCGCGTTGAGCTCGAGCATCCGGTCCTTGACCGCGGAAGTCCGGACGAACCACGAATCGCGGGCGTAGTAGATGAGCGGACTGCCGCACCGCCAGCAGTGCGGATAGGAATGCTCGTACGACTCCGACCGGAACCAGCGGCCCAGCTCCTTGAGCCGCTGGATGATGAGGTCGTTGGTTTCGCGGGCGGTAACCAGCCGCCCTTCCAGTTCGGGCCACTCGGTGCCGCTGAAGGTGCCATCGCCCGCAACCGGACGAACCAGCGCCAGGTCGAGCGATTGGCCGAGCGCAAAGTCGTCGGCGCCGAAGGCGGGTGCCAGGTGAACCAGCCCGGAGCCGTCGGATGCGGTGACGAACTCGCCCGCCACCACCTCCCGTGAACGGCGGTCTTCCGGCAGCGGCACCAGCTCCAGCGGTCGCTGATATCGGAGACCCACCAGCTCACTGCCGAGGAAGGTCCGGAGCGGTTTCAGTTCGGCGAACGTGGGCGCGCCCTTTTCGTTGGAGCTCGCCATTCCGGCGCGTGCCGTCGCCAGAATCAGGGTCCGATCGCCGACGCGGTATTCCCCGTACTCCAGATCGGGATGCACCGCAACCGCCACGTTGGAGAGCAGGGTCCACGGCGTCGTGGTCCAGACCAGCAGCTGGCGCGAAGGATCGTCGGCTAACGGGAAGGTGACATAGACCGATCGCGTGGTGACGGTCTCGTAGCCGAGCGCCAGTTCGTGACTGGAGAGCACCGTCCCGCAGCGGGGGCAATACGGCAGCACCCGATGACCGCGGTACAGCAGATCGTTCTGATGCAGCCGATGGAGCAGCCACCAGACCGTCTCGATGTACTCGGGCGAAAAGGTGATGTAGGGGTGCTCGTAGTCCAGCCAGTAGCCGATCCGGGTGGAGAGGGCTTCCCATTCGGCCTTGTACTTGAACACGCTCTGGCGGGCGCGCGCATTGAACGCGGCCACGCCGTAGCGCTCGATGTCCTTCTTGCCGCTGAGCTGAAGCTCTTTTTCGACTTCGATTTCGACCGGCAGTCCGTGAGTGTCCCAGCCGGCGATCCGGGTGATCGCCCGCCCTTCCATGGTACGGAATCGACAGACCAGGTCCTTGATCGTGCGGGCAAAGACGTGATGAATCCCGGGCCGGCCGTTGGCGGTGGGGGGCCCCTCATAGAACACGAACGGCCTGCCCCCAGCGCGCTCGGCCAGCACGCGGTGGAACAGATCCTCGTCCTGCCAGAGCGCCAGCTGCTGCTGCTCCAGTTGGTCGGGGCTCAGATCGGGCCAGGGGGCGAATACCATTGCGGGACCGATTGCGATGCCGCGGCTCAGCCCGCGCCGGTGTCGGACGGAGCGGAAGGCGCCGTGGGGCGGGTCTGGATCTGCAGCCCGTCGAGTTCAGCCAGCTGACGCTCGAGCAGGCTGCGGAAGCTGGCCAGATACGCGGAGAACTGACGGGTGGCGCTTTCGGCCCGCTCGCGCACCAGCTGCTCATCGAGCTGAGCCCGTTCCACCAGATGATGCGCTTCGGCGCGCGCCTTCTGGAGAATCCCGTCGGCTTCGCGCTCGGCATGGGTCTGCACTTCCACGCGCAGCTGCTGCGCGGCTACCAGCGCTTCATTCATGGCGCGCTCGCGCTCGCGGAAGGCGCGGAGCTGCTCCTGGGCGTTGCGCATCCGCTCATCCATCTGCACGCGCTCACGGAGGAGCCGCTCCATTTCCTCGGCTACCTGCGTAATGAATGCGTCGACCGCCGCAGGATCGTACCCCCGGAAGGCGTGGCCGAATTCCTGGTTGCGGATGTCGCTCGGCGTGAGATGAAAAGCCGATTCGGTCATCGTTCCCGCTCCCCAAAAAGCACCGTACCGAGGCGAACCATCGTGGCCCCTTCCTCCACCGCGATCGGGTAATCTCCTGACATTCCCATTGAGAGCTCGGGCAGGAGATGCCCCGCCTGAGCCGCCCGGTCGCGCAGGAGCCGCAGTTGGCGAAACGCCCGTCGCTGCTCCCCGGGATCGTCGGTGAGCGCGGCCATCGTCATGAGCCCGCGGACCTCGATGCCGGTGAGCGGCTGGACTGCATCGAGCAATCGCGGCAGTTCGTCGGGGTCTACCCCGCCCTTCTGCGGCTCGCCCGAACAGTTCACCTGGATCAGCACCGGCTGCCGCGGCCCAACGTTGCGGCGGTCGAGTTCCAGCGCCAGCTCCAGGCGGTCGACCGAATGGATCAATCCGAACCGGCCCACGACCTGCCGCACTTTATTCCGCTGCAGGGTGCCGATCAGGTGCCACTCCAGCAGCAGCGGCGCCACCGCGTCCTGCTTGGGCAAGGCTTCCTGCACCCGATTCTCGCCGACATCGCGAAGTCCGGCATCGGCGGCCGCCCGCACCGCCGCGGGGCCATGGCCCTTGGTTACCGCCACCACTCGCACCGGGTGCGTCCACCCGCTCGCCGACTGGTGGCGAGCAATGGTCTCGCGCACCCCGGCGAGCCGCTGGGGCACTTCCGGGAATGCCATAACCCTCAAATCTAGCCGACCGAAGCGGCCAAATGAACCCGGAGGTTTAGGGCGAGGAGAACCGATACCGGTCCAGCGCGGCCTGGATTGCCGGGTCGGGCGAGAGCCGGACGGCCCGCTCCAGATTGGCTCGAACCGCGGCCGCATCACCGCGCTGCTCGGCGGCCAGAGCGAGACGGGTGAACGGCATGGCGAGCGCCCGGGTGAACCCGGCACTGCTCGGTTCCAGATCGGGGGATTCCCGGTCCAGCAGTCCGGAGTAGCGATAGGTGTCCCACGCCAGCTGGTGGGTCAACGGCTCATCCAGCGGCGGCGCGGCGATCGGCGTGGGCTCGCTGTCGGTCGGGGTCGTCACCAGACGAAAGCCGAGCCCCTGCTGAACGACGTACCGCCTGAGTCCGCTGAACTGGCGGCCGGTCGTCGTGGACCAGACGATCGGCCTCCGCCCGGCATTCTGCTGCACGATTCGAAGCATCAGAAAGTCGTTCGGGTCGAGCACCGTGCCGGCCGGAATGGTCGCCACCACCGGGCCAACCTGCACCGACGAGTTGCGCGAGATCATCTGCGGTACCGCCGCGGCAATCTCCTCATCGCTCATGGTATGCAGCGGCCAGGTGGGCATCGTGGGGTGTCGTCCGCGCCACACCGACGGTGCAGCCGCTTCGTCGAACGGCTCGGTCGGCAAGTCACGAAGCTGCCGCATGTACCATTCGGTCTGTCCAAGTGCGAGGCAGACGATCGTCACGTCGCGCCGGATTCCCTCAACTCGCTGAGCCCACCAGAGCGGGAACGTGTCGTTGTCACCGTAGGTGACGAGAATGCCATACGGCGGCGCGGTGTTGAGCAGATCGTAGGCGACATCGGCCGGGAGCATGGCGTCGGGGCCCCGCCTGGTGGCGGCCCGCCAGTTGAGCGCCACCGGAATCAACGCCCCCACGCAGAGCACGCCGAGGCCGGTTCGCAACCGTGCCCGACCAGACTGAAGCCAGTCGCGGACCAGTCCGGTGAGTCCGATGCCCGCCCAGAGTCCCCAGACCGCGAAGCTCACAAGAAAGAAGTAGTCCCGGTCGCGCACTTCGTGGTCGGCCGGGTTGGGATACTGGCCGTATCCCAGACTGAACGCCGGCTTGAAATTCATGTAGGCCACCAGGCCCAGCCCGGTGATGAGCCACAACACGAAGAGCAGCCACCACCCTGCCCGATCGGTGCGGCGCTGCAGCAGCGTTCCGCGAACGCCCAGATACAGAAACAGGAGGGTGACCAATGTGCGGAGCGGGAAAGCCAGCCCGCCCCGGCCGATCGGGATCGCCGTCGCGAGCCCCTTGGCCCACTGCCAGTTGAAGTAGAGCAGATATTCCTGCAGCTGCAGCCCGATCAGGGTCAGACTTCGGCCGGGGTTGCCGGCGCCGTGGTACACCGTCGGGTCGTCGCACGGGGTGCGAACCGGATACGGGGCGCGGCGGATCACCGCGAGCAGCGCGTCCCAGGTGGCTGGTGCGGCCTCATTGAGGTAGGGATGCTGCGCCGAGCGAAGATACAGAAACAGAAA